>DATLGR010000287.1:0-5418 GCA_035540415.1 Burkholderiales bacterium
TCGGCCAGGGCGAGGAGCGCGTGGTCGCGACCGTCGGCGGCGCGGTGATCGGCGCGGTCGTCGGCGGCGCGATCGGCCGCGCCATGGACGACGCCGACCAGGCCTGCGCCGCGCAGGCCATGGAGTACGCGAGCCTCAAGCAGTCGGTGAAGTGGCACAACAAGGCGCGGGGCGCGTGGTACACGATGACGCCGCTCGGCATCGTGCCCGCGGCGGGCAAGGGTGCCGAGTGCCGCCGCTACAGCCTGCTCGCCGACGCCGGCGGCCACAAGCACTCGACCGACGGCACCGCCTGCCGCCAGCCCGACGGGTCCTGGCGCCTGATCTGACCGCGTCCGGGGGCTGCCGCTTGACGCCGTTGCGGCGCCCCTGTACAAAGCCGCCTTCCCCGAGAGGGGAGAAGCACAAAGGGGAGTAGCTACGGCGGCCGCCCGGCCGCCGCGGCCCGATCGTCAAGCCAGGCGCCGCGCGCAGTGCGCGGCGCTTCGGTCGGGCCGGCACTGCCGCACGCCTGCGAGACCTTTGCCTTTCGTTGTTCGACGGAGGTGAAGGCGCATGGACGCAATGCAGTGGATGACCGTCGCCGTGTTCGCGGTGACGATCGCCGTCGTGGTCAGCAACAAGATCGACAGCACCGCCGCCGCGCTGGTCGGCGTGACCGGCATGATCTGGATGGGCGTCATGAGCGAGGTCGACGCCTTCAACCTGGTCGACTGGAACGTGATGGTGATCCTCGTCAGCATCTGGATCATCGCCGGCTATTTCGGCAAGACCGGCGTGCCGGGCTGGCTCTCGCTGCAGGCGCTGCGCCTGTCCGGCGGCCGGCCGGGGCTGCTCGTGCTGGTGCTCTCCGCCCTCGCCGGCGTGATCTCCATGTTCGTCGACAACGTCGTGACCATCCTGATGATGGCGCCGGTGGCCCTGCCGCTCGCGCGCGCGCTCGCCATCCCGGCGGTGCCGCTGGTGCTGATGATCGGCTTCAGCGCCAACTTCATGGGCTCGGCGCTGCTCCTCGGCGACCTGCCGCCGCAGATGCTGCACAGCGTGGCCGGCGCCGAGTTCGGCGACTTCATCTGGCACCAGGGCCGGCCGTCGTCCTTCCCGATCCTGCTCGTCACGTTCGCGGCGACGCTGGCCTTCATGTGGCTGTACGGCTTTCGCCGCGTCGGCCGGCGCGTGTCTGTGGCCGAGGCGCGCATCGACGCCCGCATCCCGGACCCGCTCTTCGCCGCCGTCGCGGTGGGCATGTTCCTGCTCACCGTGGTGGCGATGGCCTTCCGCGAGGCGCTCGGCGTGCATCTGGGGTTCATCGCCATGACCGGCGCGGTGGCGCTGGTGCTGACGCTGGAGCTCCTCGGGGAGCGCACGCAGGCGCCCTCCTTCGAGCACGTGATCCAGGAGCTCGACTGGCGCGCGGTGTTCTTCTACGTGGCGCTGTTCGCGCTCGTCGGCGGCCTCGAGAAGACCCATATCCTGAAAGCGCTCTCCACGGCGCTCACGCCGCTGTTCGCGGAGAACCTGGCGCTCGGCGCGACGCTCCTCTACTGGATCACCATCCCGATCGTCGGGATCGTGGAGCACGATGCCTACATCCTCACCTTCCTCTACACCATCCGCGACCTCGGCCAGTCCGGCATCGCGGTATGGCCGCTGTGGTGGCTGCTGCTGTGGGCCGGCACGCTCGGCAGCAATCTCACCGTCGCGGGCGCGCCGGCGCTGTACGTCGCGCTGGGCATCGGCGAGAAGGAGGAAGGCCGCAAGGTGTCGCTGCGCGAGTTCCTCGCCTGGAGCGTCCCGTTCACGCTGGTCTCGTCGCTCCTGTGCTATGCGCTCGCCATGGCGATCTGGGTCCTGCCGTTCGCAAACTGAGGCCAACCGGAGCTGCCACATGTACAAGCACCTTCTGCTTCCCACCGACGGCTCGCCCGTCTCGCGCGCCGCCGTGCGCAAGGGCGTTGCCCTCGCCAGGGCGCTCGGGGCCCGCGTGACCGCCTTCTACGCGGCGCCGCCGGCGACCCCGCTCGAGTACCGCGGCCTGCTGCCGGTGGGCTACGTCGATCCGGCGCAGCACGCCGCGGCCATCCGCAAGGCCGCCGCGCGCCACCTGGGCGCGATCGAGCGCGCGGCGCGCGCCGCCGGCGTGCCCTGCACGAGCGCGCACCAGACGAGCGACTACCCGGCCGAGGCCATCGTCGCCGCGGCGAAGCGCCACCGGTGCGACCTCATCTTCATGGGGTCGCACGGGCACCGCGGCTTCCGCGCGTCGCTGCTCGGCACCCAAACGCAGAAGGTGCTCGCCGCCTCGCCCATTCCGGTGCTCGTCACGCGCTAGCGACATGGCCTGAAGGAACTAGGCCGCGGCCGGTGCGTGCGGCGCGGCCCTGCGGTTGAATGGCCCGGCGTGCATACCCTCGTTGCGGGCCTGCGACCGGTGCTTCCCGCCGCGGTGCTCTTCAGCTTCGCGGTGAACCTGCTGCTGCTGGTCCCGCCGCTGTACCTGCTGCAGGTCTTCGACCGCGTGCTCACCGGCCGCAGCGGCGAGACGCTGGTGGCGCTCACCGCCGCGGCGGCCCTCGCGCTGGTGGTCATGGCGCTCCTCGAGGCGGCCCGCAGCCGCCTGTTTGCGCTGGCGAGCGCGAAGCTCGAGCGCACGCTCGGGCCGCGCGTGCTGGCGGCGCTCCTCGAGCGCGGCGGCGGCGCGCGCTCCGCGCCGGGATTGCGCGACGTGCAGTGCCTGCGCGCCTTTCTCGCCGGCCCCGGCGCCGCGGCGCTGTTCGACGCGCCGTGGCTGCCGCTCTTCCTGGGGCTGATCTTCCTGTTCCACCCGCTGCTCGGCGCGATCGCCCTCGCCGGCTCGATCGCGATGTGGCTGCTCGCCGCGCTCAACGAGCGCCTGACGCGCGCGCCGCTGGAGCGCGCGCAGGCCGAAGCCCAGGCCACCGCGCGCTTCATCGACGCCGGGCTGCGCAACGCGCCCGCCGCCGCCGCGCTCGGCATGCTGCCGGCGCTCGCCCGCGGCTGGGCGCGGCGCAACGACCGCGCGCTCGTCGAGCATCTGCAGGTCGGCGCGCTGCTCGCGCGCTACGCCGCGTGGACAAAGTTCGCCCGGCAGGCCGTCCAGGTGGCGATGCTCGCGGCGGGCGCCTGGCTGGTGGTGCGCCAGCAGGTCACCCCGGGCGTGATGATCGCCGCCACGATCCTGCTCGGCCGGGCGCTCGCGCCCGTGGAAGCGCTCGTCGCGGGCTGGCGCGCGCTCGTCGAGGCGCTCGCCGCGGCGCGGCGCCTGGACGCGCTGCTCGGCTCGGAGCCGGCCGGCGACCCCGGGGTCGCGCTGCCGGCGCCGAGCGGGCGGCTCCAGGCCGAGCGCGTCGTGTATGCGCCGCCCGGGGTCGCGCGGCCCGTCCTGCGCGGCGTGTCGTTCGCCCTCGCCCCCGGCGAATCGCTCGGCGTGATCGGCCCGAGCGCCGGGGGGAAATCCACGCTGGCGCGGCTCCTCGTCGGCCTGGCGCGCCCGGTGCACGGCGCGGTGCGCCTGGACGCCGCCGAGGTCGCCGCCTGGCCGCGCGACGCGCTCGGCCGGCACCTCGGCTACCTGCCGCAGGAAGTGGAGCTCTTCGAAGGCACGGTGGCGCAGAACATCGCGCGCCTGGGCGAAGTCGATGCCGACCAGGTGATCAAGGCCGCGCAGGCGGCGAGCGTGCATGAGCTCGTGCTGCGGCTGCCGCAGGGCTACGACACGCCGGCCGGGGACGGCAGCCTGTCCGCCGGCCAGCGCCAGCGCATCGCGCTCGCGCGCGCGCTCTACGGCGATCCGCGCCTCGTCGTGCTCGACGAGCCGAACGCCTACCTCGACCACGACGGCGACCAGGCGCTGCTGCACGCCCTGCGCCGGCTCAAGGAAGCCGGCGCCACCGTCGTGATCGTCGCGCACCGCCCGTCGATCCTCGCCGGCGTGGACAAGCTGCTGGTCCTGCGCGAGGGCATGGTGGAGGCGTTCGGGCCGCGCGAGGAGATCATGCCGCGCGTCACGCGCCCGCCCGCGGTGCGAGGGGTGGCGTGAGCGCGCTCGAGCGCCTGCTCGATCCCCGGCCGATCGTGCGCGGCGGGCTCGCGGCGCTGACGGCCGGCATCGCGGGGCTCGCGCTGTGGGGCGCGCTCGCGCCGGTGTCGGGCGCCATCATCGCGCCGGGCCACGTCAAGGTGGACCTCAACCGCAAGCCGGTGCAGCACCAGGAGGGCGGCACGGTGCGCGCGGTGCGCGTGCGCGACGGCGACCGCGTGCGCGCGGGCGACGAGCTGGTGGTGCTGGAGGACGTGCGCATCGAGGCGCAGCTCGATCTCCTGCGCACGCAGCTCGACGCCGAGCGGGCGCGCGCGGCGCGCCTGGAGGCCGAGCGCACCTTCGGCGTGCTGCGCTTTCCGCCCGAGCTCGCGGGCCGCGCCGCCGAGCCGCGGATCGGCGCGCAGCTCGCGCGCGAGGAGGCGCTGTTCCGCGCGCGGCGCGAGGCGCTCGACTCGCAGGTGGCCGCGCTGCGCCGCCAGAGCGCCGAGACGGTGCGCGAGGTGGCGGCGCTGCGCGAGCAGCTCGCGGCCGAAGCGCAGGCGATCAAGCTGCAGAAGGACGAGCTCGGCGCGAACCTGCGCCTTCTCGAGCAGGGCTATGTGCAGCGCACGCGCGTGCTCACGCTGCAGCGCGCGGTCGCCGAGTACGAGGCGCGCCACGGCGAGCACCGGGCGGAGCTCGCCCGCGCGCGCCAGCGCGCCGCGGAGCTGGAGCTGCGCATCCTCGGCTTGCGCAATGCCTACGTGCAGGGGGCGACCGACGAGCTGAAGGACGCCACCGCGCGGGCCTTCGAGCTCGAGGAGCGCCTGCGCCCCTCGAGCGACGCCGCGGCGCGCCAGCGCATCGTCGCGCCGATCGACGGCGAGGTCGTCGGCGCCCGGGTGTTCGGGCCCGGGGCGGTGGTCGGGCCGCGCGAGGTGCTGATGGAGATCGTGCCGCACGGCGAGCGCCTCGTGGTGGAGGCGCGCATCCGGCCCGAGGACATCGACCATGTGCGCCCCGGCTCGCCCGCCGACGTGCGCCTGACCGCGTTCAAGCCGCGCACCACGCCGCTCGCCAGCGGCACCGTGCGCTATGTCTCGGCCGACCGGCTGGTCGAGCCGCAGAGCGGCGCCGCGTACTACCTCGCGCACATCGACGTCGCCGCCGCCGCGCCCGCGCACGCCGGGCTGCGGCTGCAGGCGGGGATGCCCGCCGAAATCTTCATCCGCACCGACGCGCGCAGCCCATTCGACTACCTGCTCGCGCCGCTCACCGACTTCCTGCGCCGCGCGCTGCGCGAGCCGCTGTAAGGCTAGGCGAGGACGAGGTCGCCGGGGGCGAGCGCGGGAGCGCCGCCGAGCGTGGCGATGAGG
>DATLGR010000288.1:0-6261 GCA_035540415.1 Burkholderiales bacterium
GCCGGCGCCGCGAACACGCCGGCCGCCCCCTGCGCGGTGGCGAGGCGCTCGAGCCGCCAGCCGGGCAGCGCCGCCGCCTCGCCGGCGAGCACGCGCGCGGCGGCCGCGCGAAGCTCGGGCGGCGGCGCCGCGCCGCCGGCGGCGGACGCGATTCCGTCCGGACCGGCGAGCAGCAGGTAGGCCGGGCGCCCGAACAGGCGGGCGAGATGCTCGACGATGGCGCCGTTCAGGTCTTCCTCGCCGGTGCTCGCGGCGACGCGCTCGCTCAGGGCGAGCAGGCTCGCCATTGTCTCCTGGCGCCGCCGCGCCGTGAGCGCCTGGGCGCGCGCGCCGGCGGCAAGCCTGCTGGTGAAGGCCGCGACGAGAATGAAGACGACGAGGTCGGCGAGATCCTGCCGCTCGGCGACGCGGAAGCTGAAGACCGGCGCGTAGAAGAAGAAGCTGCCCGCGGCGACGCTGAGCAGCGCGCCGAAGAGCGACGGCCAGAAGCCCCACAGCGCGGCGCTTCCCACGACGGCGGCGAGGAACAGGATCGAGACGTGGGGCAACGGCACGAGCCGCGTGAGCAGGTGCGCCGCGAGTGCGAGCAGCGCCACCGCCGCCGCGGTCAGGACGTAGGGCGCCGCGCGCAAATGGCTACTCAACGGTTATCCAACGGTTATGCCGCCGGTGATCGAAGCGCATGGAACGGCTACGCCCTTCTTCCGAGAATGACGGCAAGGAACCCTAATGACCAGCGCGCTCCTCGTCATCTCCGGCAGCTCCTGCCTGCTCCTCTTCACCTTCCTCATGCGCCTCCTCATGCCGCGGGCCGGCAAGCCGACCTCCCCTTGGGTCGCCTCGGATTTTCGCGCGCAGGCGGCCGCCATGGGGCTGCTCGTGCTTCTCGTGGCGGGGCTGTTGCTGCTGGCGAAGGGATTTCTGTAGCCGCTGCGGGCTTGCGTCACCGCGCGCTCCTCCGAAGCGCTCATCCCCGCGCGCGGTGACGCCTTTCCTGGCTAGGCGACGGGCGCGGGCGGCGGCTTCGGCCGCGGCTTGCGCTCGGCAAGGGGAATCCAGGACACGGTGACGTCGCCCTGGACGAAGGTCTGGCAGGCCATGCGGTGGCCCTGCGCCAGGTCTTCCTCCGTGAGGTGCTTGCGCTCCTTGTCCTTCACCTTGTCGGTGTGCTCGAGCCCCTGCTCGATCCGGCAGCGGCAGGTGCCGCAGATGCCGCCGCCGCACTTGAAGGGCAAGCCCACCTGCTCGCGGATCGCCGAGCGCAGCAGGTTGCTGCCTTCGGCCACCCGGATGACGCGGTTGCTGGTGAGGAAGGTAATCGTGATCATGGGCTTGAGCACCGGATGAGGGTGACGTGCTGTGCGCCGGAGCGCACGAGGCTCTGCAGCTCGCGCCGCGCCTCCGCGACCGTGCCGAACGCCGGCAGGAACTTCGACGGAACCTCGTTGACCGCGGGGTTGGCCGTTTCCTCGACGATGCGCACCTTGGTTTCGCGCTCGAGCCGCGCGATCACGAAGCGCGCACAGGTGCGGCCGCAGTACACGTAGTCGTAGGACTCGACCGGCTCGAGCGCCTCGCCGATCTCGGTGCGGAACTGCCCCGGCTTGCTGGTGAGGATCACGAACACGGCGCCGGCGCGTCCTGGGTGAGCTCGAGGTCGTGGTGGATCCAGAGCTGGCAGCACAGCCGGTAGCCGAGCTTCAGCCGCTCGCCGAGCAGCTTTTCCTCCTTCCAGTTGGGCGGCGGCAGGTGCTCGGCGCCCTTCAGGATGCGGCTCGCGCACGTGCCGCACTTGCCCATGCCGCAGCGGTAGCGCAGGTGCGGATAGGGAAACTGCTTGATGCCGGCGCGCACCACGAGATTGGTGTTCTCCCTCACCTCGGCCTCGTGCGCGGCCCCGTCCTTGTGGATCACCACCCTGGGCATGTCGCTCCTCGTTGCAGCGGACCCCTTGCTCCGCGCGAGGAGTCTAGTATATTGTATACATTCATTCAACCGGTCGCCGAGAGGAGGTTCCCGCCGCATGGCCGAGCTCATGAGCAAAGACGCGTTCCGCAGCGCCCTGGAAAACGCCATCAAAGGCAAGAGCGCCAACAAGGCGCCCTTCAGCGTCGCCTGGGCGAGCGGCAAGCTCTCGCGCGCGCATCTGGCGCGCTGGGCCGAGAACCACTACCACTATGTCGGCCCCTTCGCCGAGTACCTCGCCTACATCTACGCCGCCATGCCGGCCCGCTACCAGGACGCGAAGGACTTCCTGCTGCACAACATGTACGAGGAGGAGATCGGCGGCGACCGCCACACCGATCTCCTCATCCGCTTCGCCGAGGCCTGCGGCACCACGCGCGAGCGGGTCACGAACCCCGACAACATGTCGGCCACCACGCGCGGCCTGCAGAGCTGGTGCTACGCGGTGGCGATGCGCGAGGACCCGATCGTCGCGGTGGCCGGGCTGGTGGTGGGGCTGGAGTCGCAGGTCCCTTCCATCTACCGCAAGCAGACGCCCACGCTGCGGGAGAAGTACAAGTTCACCGACCAGGAGGTCGAGTTCTTCGACCTGCACATCGTCTCCGACGAGATCCACGGCGAGCGGGGCTACCAGATCGTGCTCGAGCACGCCGACACGCCCGAGCTGCAGCGGCGCTGCCTCAGGATCTGCGAGGTGGGGGCGCAGATGCGCCTGTCGTATACCACCGCGCTCTACTGGGATTACGTGGCCAAAGACCTGCCGATCTCCGAGCTCGACCTGGCCGAGCGCGACGTGCCGGCGGCCGAGCGGGCGCTGCTGCAGGCGTGAAGATCCCCGAGTTCGGCAACCATGTCGGCGGGCGCTGGCAGCCGAGCGCCACCAAGCGCCTCTTCGACGACGTCAACCCGGCCGATACGCGCGAAATCGTCGCGCGCTTCGCCGCCTCCTCCGAGGGCGATGCGCGCGCCGCCGTGGCGGCGGCGGCGGACGCCTTCCCGGCGTGGCGCCGCACGCCGGTCGGCAAGCGTGCCCGCGCGCTGCAGGCGGCGGCCGACTACCTCGAGGCGAACGTCGGCGCCTTTGCCGAGGAGCTGACGCGCGAGGAAGGCAAGGCCATCGCGCTCGCGCGCGAGGAGCTCCTGCGCTCGGCGCAGACGCTGCGCTTCTACGCGGCCGAGGGCCTGTCGTTCACCGGCGAGACCTTCCCGAACGATGACCCCGACTGCCTGGTCTACAGCGCGCGCGAGCCCCTCGGCGTGGTGAGCGTGATCACGCCGTGGAACTTCCCGGTGTCCATCCCGGCGCGCAAGATCGCCCCGGCGCTCGTCGCCGGCAACACGGTGGTGTTCAAGCCTTCCTCGGACGCGCCGCTCTCGGGCCTGCGCCTGGCCGAGGCGCTCTACGCGGGCGGCCTGCCGGCCGGCGCGCTCAATTTCATCACCGGCGCCGCGGGCGAGATCGGCGCCGCCCTCACCGCCGCACCCGAGGTGCGCGCGATTTCGTTCACCGGGTCCACCGCCGCGGGCGAGCAGATCCACCGCGCGGCCCCGCTCACCACGCGCACGCAGATGGAGCTCGGCGGCAAGAACCCGCTCCTCGTGATGGAGGACGCCGACCTCGACCGCGCCGTCGACCTCGCCATCAAGGGCGGCCTGTCGCTCAGCGGCCAGGCCTGCACCGGCACGAGCCGCCTGATCGTGGTGTCCGCGGTGAAGCAGGCGTTTACCGAGAAGCTCGTCGCGAAAGTGAAGGCGCTCAAGATCGGCAGCGGCATGGACCCGGCCACGGACCTCGGGCCGCTTGCCACGCGCAAGCAGCTCGAGACCGTGCTCGGGTACATCGAGATCGGCAAGCGCGAGGCGAAGCTCCTCTGCGGCGGCGAGCGCCTCGCCGGCCCGGCGCACGAACACGGCTATTACGTCTCGCCGGCCGTGTTCACCGACGTCGCCATGACGATGCGCATCGCCCGCGAGGAGATCTTCGGGCCGGTGCTCGCCATCATCGAGGCCGCCGGCTACGAGGACGCCGTCGCCAAGGCGAACGACACGGAGTACGGCCTGTCCGCGGCCATCGCCACGCGCAATCCGCGCTACGCCCACCGCTTCGCGCAGGACATCCAGTCGGGCACCGTGAAGATCAACCGCACGACCACCGGCAACCTCATCAACGCGCCCTTCGGCGGCCTCAAGCGCTCGAGCACCTCGACGTTTCGCGAGTCGGGCCGCGCTGCGCTCGAGTTCTACACCCAGATCAAGACGGTCTACCAGGGAGTCTAGGACGTGAAGGCGAGCTTCAAGCTGGAGCTGAAGGAGGCGCGGGTGATGGTGCAGGCGGCGCTCGCGCGCGCGCAGGCGCTGGGCGTGCCCGAGACGGTCTGCGTCGTGGACGACGGTGGCTACCCGATCGCGATGGAGCGCATGGACGGGGCGCGCATCACCGGGCCGCAGATCGCCTGGAACAAGGCGTTCACCGCCGCGGGCCACAAGCGCTCGACGCACCTCTTCAACGTGCCGCCCAACGGCCCGGCGCTGCCGGGCAACGAGGCCTTCGGCATCCAGTGGAGCTTCGAGGGCCGCTTCGCCGTGTTCGTCGGCGGCTTCCCGGTCGTGGTGAACGGCGAAGTGGTCGGCGGGGTCGGGCTCTCCGGCGGCAACGGCGAGCAGGACACGCAATGCGGCCTGGCCGCGCTCGCCGCGCTGAAGGAGCTCCTCGCGCCGCAGAAGCTGGCGGTGCAGGTGGAAGCCGACATCAAGAAATGACCCGATGAGCTTCACGGTGCGGCTCGCCTCCGGAGAAGCGTTCGGCGCGCAGGCCGGCGAGACGCTGCTCGCGGCCGCGGCCCGCGCCGGGGTCGGCCTGCCCTGCGATTGCCGCGCGGGCGGCTGCGGCACCTGCCGCGTGCAGCTGCTCGAGGGCCGCGTCACCTACGAGGAGCCGCCGCTCGCGCTGTCGCCCGAGGAGATGGCCGCCGGCTTCGCCCTCGCCTGCCAGGGGCGCGCGGCGAGCGACGTGCTGCTGCGCGTGGACAGCGCGGTGCTCGCGCCGCCGGCGCGCCTGACCGCGACCGTCGCGGCGGTGGCGCCGCTCGGCCCGGACGTGTTCCGCCTGCGGCTGCGCGCCGAGGCGCCGCTTGCCTACCTTCCCGGCCAGTACGTGAAGCTGCGCCTGCCGGGGGGCGCCACGCGCAACTTCTCGATGGCGTCGGCGCCGGACGGCGGCGCCCTCGAGTTCCACATCCGGCGCATTCCGGGCGGGCGGTTCACCGATGGCGCGCTGCAGGCGCTGCATCCGGGTGAGCCGGTCGAGCTCGAGCTGCCCCACGGCGCCTTCTTCCTTCGCGAGAGCGACGCGCGCCCCCTCCTCATGGCCGCCACCGGTACCGGCCTCGCCCCGATCCGCGCCATCGTCGAGCAGCTGCTCGGCCTGCCCGAGCGCCCGCCGGTCGCCCTCTACTGGGGCGGCCGCACGCTGCCGGACCTGTACCTGCACGAGGCGCTCCTCGACTGGGCCCGGCAGCACGCAAGCTTTCGCTACGAGCCGGTGCTGTCCCGCGCGCCCGCGGGCTGGCGCGGGCGGCGCGGGTACGTGCAGCAGGCGGCGTGCGAGGACTTCGAGGACCTTTCCGGGCACGCCGTGTATCTCTGCGGCTCGCCGGCCATGATCGCCAGCGCGCGGCGCGCGTTCGTCGCGCGCGGCGCCTGCGTGGAGCACATCTACGCGGACAGCTTTGTCTTTCAACGTGAGGAGGAGTTGACATGAAGCGCTTCGTTCCCTTCGCGGCGTTGTGCCTCGCCGCGGCCGCCGTTTCCGCCCAGGCGCAGCCCTACCCGGCCAAGCCGGTTTGCGTCATCGTCAGCACGGTGCCCGGCCCGCTCGACGCCTACACGCGCGTGGTCGTCGACAAAATGTCGAGCGCGCTGAAGCAGCCGTTCGTGGTGGAGAACCGCCCCGGCGCGGGCGGCAACATCGCCGCGGACGTCATCTCCAAGTCGCCGGCCGACGGCTATACCGTTCTCTTCGCCATCGACACCACCTTCACGGTGAACCCGGCGCTGTATCGCAACCTGCCGTTCGACCCGGAGAAGGATTTCGCGGTCATCTCGGTACCGGTGACCTACGGCCAGATGCTGGCCGTGCACCCGAGCGTGCCGGCAAAATCGGTCGCCGACCTGGTGGCGCTCGCCAAGCAGAAGAAGCTGAATTACGCTTCGGGCGGCAACGGCACGCCGAGCCATCTCACCTATGCGTATTTCCTCGCCGCTGCGGGCATCGACATCAGCCACATCCCCTACAAG
>DATLGR010000289.1:0-8832 GCA_035540415.1 Burkholderiales bacterium
CGCCTACAGGGCGCTGGAGGTCGGCATGGTGCCGCCGCGGCGCGACGGCATCGACCGGCACGGGCGCATGCTGAAGCACCTGGAGTTCGATGCGGCGGAGGTGTCCCTCGCCTCCTACATCCTCGCCAGGGCGCGCGGCGCGCCGCTCACCGCGGTGCCGGTGTTTCCGCGCCGGCTGTTCAGCCAGAACCATGTCTTCGTGCACAAGGGCGCGGGCATCCGCCGGCCGCAGGACCTCGCCGGCCGGCGCGTCGGGCTGTGGGCCTTCCAGGTGACGATGTCGGTGCTCGCCAAGGGTGACCTCAAGTCGTTCTACGGCGTGCCCTGGGAATCGATCCGCTGGGTGACCCAGTTCCCCGAGGAGATCGAATGGTCCGCGCCGGGCCTCGCGCTCGAGCGCACGGCGCCGGGGCAGGACCTCGCCCAAATGCTGGTGGACGGCGAGATCGACGCCTACATCCACCCGCATCCGCCGGCGCTGGTGCAGGAGCGCACCGACCGCGTGGCGCGGCTCTTCGACGATCCCGAAGCCGAATGCCGCCGCTACTTCGCCGAGCGGGGCTACTATCCGATCATGCACCTCGTGGCGGTCAAGACCGAGCTCGTGCGCCGGCGCCCAACGCTCCCGCGCGAGCTGATGCACCTCCTCGAGGAAGCCAAGCGCCAGGCGTACGACTTCTATCACGACCCGGGCTACGCGCTGCTCGCCTTCGCCCGCACCGCCTACGAGCGCCAGCTGCAGGCGCTGGGGCGCGATCCATGGACCGCCGGCCTCGCCGCCAATCGCGCCAACCTCGAGCGATTCATCGCCGACCTCGTGGACCAGCGCCTGCTCGCGCGACCCGTCGCACCCGCGTCGCTGTTCCACGAATCCGTCCTCGACACCTAGGAGGTCCCCGATGGCTCGACTGCTCGCTGCCGCCCTTTCGCTGCTGGTGCTCGCCGGCCCGGCGTGGGCGCAGGACTATCCCAACCGGCCGGTGCGCGTGATCATCCCCTTCCCGCCGGGCGGCGCGCCCGACCTCACGGGGCGCGTGCTCGCGACGCGGCTCGCCGAGCGCCTCGGGCAGCCCTTCGTCGCCGAGAACCGCACCGGCGCCGGCGGCAACATCGCCGCCGAGTTCGTCGCGAAGGCGCCGCCCGACGGCTACACGCTCTTCGCCGCCTCCGACGGGCCGCTCGTGATCAACCCGCACGTGTACGCCAAGATCCCGTTCGACACGCTGCGCGACTTCGCGCCCATTTCCATCGCCACCAGCGCAGGCTTCGCGCTCATGGCCTGCCCGACCGTGCCGGTGCAGAGCGTGGCGGACGTGGTGAAGCTTGCCAAGACCAAGCGCCTGTCGATCGCCTCGTCGGGCTTCGGCACCAACCACCACCTGCTCGCCGAGATGCTGAAGAGCGCGGCCGGCATCGACCTGCTGCACGTCCCGTACAAGGGCTTCGGCCAGGCGGTGGGCGACGCGGTGGGCTGCAGCGTGGATCTCATCTTCGGCGCCATCTCCTCGGGCATCCCGCACATCCGCGCGGGCAAGCTGCGGCCGCTCGCCGTCAGCGTGCCGCAGCGCCACCCCGGCCTTCCCGACACCCCGACCTTCACCGAGGTGGGCTATCCGCAGGTCGCCATGGACGCCTATTTCGGCATGCTGGCGCCGGCGGGCACGCCGCGTCCCATCATCCAGCGGCTGCACGCGGAGATCGTCGCGCTCCTGAAGGAGCCCGAAACCGCGGACAAGCTGCGCGCCGCGGGGCTCGACATCGTGGCGAGCTCCCCCGAGGAGTTCAGCGCGCGCCTCAAGACGGACCTCGAGCGCTTCGCTAGAATCGCCAGGACCCTGGGCGCGAAGGTCGAATAAGGAGGAGAGCCCCATGAGGAGTCTGGTCGCGGTCGCGTTGACCCTTGTCCTGGCGGGCGCCGCCTGGGCGCAGCCCTACCCCGCCAAGCCGGTTCGCTTCATCGTGTCGTTCCCGCCGGGCGGCAGCGCCGACGTGATGGTGCGCCTGGTCGCGCCGCGCCTCGCCGAGCGGCTCGGCCAGCAGTTCGTGGTGGAGAACCGCGCCGGCGCGGGCGGCAACATCGGCGTCGACGCGGTGGCGAAGGCCGCGCCCGACGGCCATACCATCGGCCTCGCCGCGGCGGGCGCGCTGTCGGTGAACCCGCACCTGTATCCCAGCATGCCGTTCGACCCGCAGAAGGACCTCGCGCCGATCAGCGCGCTGGCGATGATTCCGTTCTTCCTCATCGCCCACCCGACGCTGCCGGCGAAGGACCTGCGCGAGCTCATCGCGCTCGCGCGCTCGCGCCCCGGCGACGTCAGCTTCGGCCACGGCGGCCAGGGCTCGGCGATGCACCTGTCAGGGGAGCTGCTCAACCTGATGGCCGAGATCAAGCTGCAGGCCGTGCCCTACAAGGGCAGCGCCCCGGTGGCCACCGATGTGCTCGGCGGGCAGATCCCGCTGGGAGTGACCGACGTGCCCTCGGCCATCGCCCACATCCGCGCCGGCAAGATCAAGGCGCTCGCGGTCACCACGCGCCAGCGCATCGACGCCGCGCCGGAGGTGCCCACCTTCCACGAGGCCGGCGTCCCGGGCTACGAATCCATCGGCTGGTTCGGCGCGGTGGCGCCCGCGGGCACCCCGGCGCGCATCGTCGAGCTGCTGGCGAAGGAGATGGCCGCGGCGCTGCAGGTGCCCGAGATCCGCAGCCGCGTGCTCGCGACCGGCATGGAGCCCTTCACCAACACCCCGCAGGAGTTCGCCGCGATGATCCGCGACGAGAGCCGCAAGTGGGCCCAGGTGATCAAGACCGCGAAAGTGACCCTGAACTAATGGCAAGCCCCGTCATCGACGTTCACACCCACATGCTCACCCGGGAGTGGGTGGACCTGCTCGCGCAGCACGGCAAGCCGCGCTACGAGATCAAGGAAGTGCGCGGCGGGCTCAAGGCGATCCATCTCGACGGCGCGCCGTTCATGACCCCCATCCCGCCGATGTTCGACTGGGAGCGGCGCATCCACAACATGAACAAGGCGCGGGTGGACGTGGCCATCACCTCGCTCAGCTGCCCCAACGCCTACTGGGGCAGCGCCGAGGTGAGCCTGAAGGCCGCGCGCCTCATGAACGAGGACATGGCGAAGGCACAACGCGCCTGGCCCGATCGCCTGCGCTACTTCGCCTCGCTTCCCTGGCAGCACGAGGCGCTGGCGCTCGCCGAGCTCGAGCGCGCCTGCGGCGACGGCGCCGTAGGCGTCATGGTGCTCGCCAACATCGACGGAAAATCGCTCACCGACCCCGCGTTCGCCAGGATCTGGCAGGAGATCGACCGGCGCGCGCTCCCGGTGCTGGTGCATCCCACCGCGCCCCCCGGCGTCTCGCAGATGGGCATGCACGAGTTCCAGCTCACGGCGCCGATCGGCTTCACCTTCGACACCACGCTCGCCATCGGCCGCTGCATCTACGACGGGTTCTTCGACCGCTATCCGAACCTCAAGCTGATCGCCTCGCACGGCGGCGGCGCGCTGCCCTACCTCGTCGGGCGGCTCGACATCTGCTGGCACAACATCCCCGCGGCGAGCGCCAAGACCGACGAGCCGCCGCGCAACTACATGCGCCGCATCTACGTCGACAGCGTCGTGTTCCGCCAGGACGTGCTCGACATGTGCGTCTCGGTCTGCGGCACCGACAACGTGCTCTACGGCTCGGACTACCCGCACACCATCGGCGACATGGCCGGCTGCCTCTCCCGCGTGGACGCGCTTCCCGGCGACGTGCGCGACAAGGTGCGCGGCCGCAACGCCGAGCGCATTTTCAAGCTCTAGGGGCCTAGCTGCCGATCTTGAGCGGGGACACCAGCCCCCGCAGGCAGGCGATGACGCTGAGCGGGGTCAGCAGCCCCGTGGCGGGGTTCTCCGGCGAGGGCACGCCGGCAATAGTCATGGTGAAGCGCGCGGCCTCGGCGTCGACCTCCACGGTGTGCGTGTTGCGCTCCACCGCGGGATCGGACCAGATCTCGACCTCGGTGCCGTCGGGCCCGATGCCGGCGAGGCTGAGCGCGGCGGCGACGTTGACGTTGGACGGGAAGGCGCGCGCCGCGTCGCGCGCGCTGCCGGCGAACACGCGCTCGGCCTGCGCCGAGGGCTCGCGCCCCTGCTCGCGCAGCGCTGCGGCAAGGCTCTTCGGCGGCTTGCGCGTGATCATGCGCACGCTGCGGATGGAGCCCTCGGCCGCCGCGCGCACCGCGTCGAAGCCGAGCAGCGCGCCGGTGGGCACGATGATGCGCGTGCCCGCGGCCCGGGCCCGCTCGACGAGGTCCATGTGCTCGAGCAGCGTGGCCGCGTTGACGGTGACGAGCATGGTGCGCGCGCCGATCGCCGCGGCGGCGATGCCGGCAAAGGCAGCGGGGCTCGCGCAGTCGAGCAGCGCGTCGACCCGCAGGCAGAGCTGCTCGAGGGGCACGAGGGGCGCGCGCAGGCCGAGCGCCGCGCGCTTCGCCTGTGCCGCCTTCTCGTCGCGCACCGCGATGCCGGCGAGGACGAGGCCGTCGAGGCCCTGCTCCAGCCGCTGCGCCACCCGCGAGCCGATGGCGCCCAGGCCGGCCAAACCAATTCGCATGGCCGAAGTCTAGCCTATGGAGGCAAAATACCGGATCGACGACCGAACAGACGGAGGCGCCATGCCCGTAACCGAACTCAACCACTATCTTCTCGTCGCCAAAGACCTCGAGAAGACGAAGGATTTCTACCAGAAGGTGCTCGGCCTGGACCTCGCCGAGCGGCCCGACTTCGGCTTTCCCGGCTACTGGCTCAAGACCGGCGATAACATCTGCGTGCACCTCGCGTCCCAGGACCCGAACGAGGTGCGCGACATGTTCCTGCTGAAGAAGCATCCGCGAGGCACGCAGGGCTCGGGGTCCGTGGACCACATCGCCTTCCTCGCCAAGGATCCCGCCGAGGTGCGCAGCCGGATCCAGAAGCACAACGTCGAGATGCACTTTCGCAGCTTCCCGGATGCGAAGCTCTTCCAGATCTTCCTCAAGGATCCGGACGACGTCACCATCGAGCTCAACTTCCTGGGCGAGGTGGTCGACCCGAAGCAGTGGGAAGGCCAGGGCTCGGCCTCGGCGGTGACGCTCGAGGCGCCGGGCGGCAAGGCGCGCCGGCAGAACTAATTCGGGGTCAGGGTCGTAATTATTGGGCGGCGACGCTAAGGAATCAGCACGGCGGCCCCGGCCAGCGCGCGGCTCTCGACATCGCGGTGCGCCTGCGCCGCTTCGGTGAGCGGGTACGTGCGCGCGATGTCGGCCTTGAGCACGCCGCGCTGCACGAGGTCGAACAACTCCTCGCTGTAACGCGCGAGGTCGCCGGGATGCGCGATATGCGTGTGAAAGCCGGGACGCACGACGAAGAGCGAGCCCTTGTTCGCGAGCGTCAGCAGATCGATCGGCGCCGGATGGCCGGAGGCGTTGCCGTAGTTGACGAGGATGCCGAAGGGCCGCACCACGTCGAGCGAGCGCTCGAACGTGTCGCGGCCGACGCCGTCCAGAACGGCATGCACGCCCTGCGGCGCGAGGCTGCGCACCGCCGCGACGAAATCGGTCTCGCGGTAGGGCACCACGTGGTCGCAGCCGCGCGCGCGCGCGAGCGCGGCCTTGGCCGCCGAGCCGACCGTGCCGATCACCGTGGCGCCGAGGTGCTTCGCCCACTGCACCAGCAGAAGGCCCACCCCGCTGGCGGCGGCGTGCACCAGCACCGTTTCGCCCGGGCGCGGACGATAGCAGCGGTTCACCACCATCGACGCCGTGAGCCCCTTGAGCAGGATGGCGGCGGCGGTACGCTCGTGCACGCCGCGCGGCAGGCGCACGAGCACCCGCGCCGGCAGGGTGCGCTCGTCGGCGTAGGCACCGGTGTTCTCGTAGAACGGCCCGCCGGAGCCCACGTAAGCGATGCGATCCCCCGGCTGCCATTCGGCAACGCCTTCGCCGACCGCCACCACCACCCCCGCGCCCTCGTTGCCGAGCACGATGGGAAAGACGATCGGCCGCGCCGCGTAGAAGCCGCCGCGCCGCACGTTGATGTCGGAGAAGTTGAGCGCGACCGCCGTGTGACGGATGCGCACTTCGCCCGGCCCCGGCGGCGGCAGCTCGATCTCCTCGAGCTGCAGCACCTCGGGGCCGCCGTGCCCATGGATCCGCATCGCGCGGATGAAGCGCCTCGCCGCCATTCGGCCATTGTAAGGGCGGGTTAGAGAAGCTCGAGGCGGCCGGCGACGGCGAAGCGGCCATCGCCCAGCGGCGTGATGACCACCGCCTCGCCCGGCGCGGGCGCGATGCCGGTGAGCGCGAGGATGGTGGCGCTGTGCGACACCAGGACCAGGTTGCCGCTCTCGCGCACCTCGCTTACCAGCGCCTTGAGCTCGCGCACCCGCTGCGGGCGCTCACTGGCGCGGCCGTAGAGGTTGCCGAGGGCCGGCTCGATATCGGCGCCGCCGAAGGCGAGGCCGGCGGTCTCGACGCAGCGGCACCAGGGGCTCGCCAGCACCTGGTCCACCGGGATGCGGTGCAGGCGGAAGGCTTCGCCGATGCGCCGCGCCTGGTCGCGGCCCTCGTCGGACAGGTTTCGCTGGGTACTGCAGTCCTGCAGGCTGATGGCCTTGCGGCCGGGCATGGGGTCGGTCGGGCCATGACGCAGCAGCACCACCTGCCCGCCGTCGTTCAGGAGATTCCACAGGTCGTCCTCGCCGGCGGCGGCGGAGGGCGCGGCCGCGGCGGCCAGCACAAGGGCGGTGAGGGACAGGATTTTCAGCACGTTCATCTTACGGCATAGTTTTGACATGGCTGCCCCGCTGCTGTTCACGCCGGTCGAGCTGCGCGGTGTGCGGCTGCGAAACCGGGTCGTCATTTCCCCCATGTGCCAGTACAGCGCCGAGGACGGTCATGTCACGGACTGGCACCTCGTCCACCTGGGGAAGTTCGCCCAGGGCGGCGCCGGCGCGGTGTTCGTCGAGGCCACCGCGATCGAGCGGCGCGGGCGCATCACCCACGGCGACACCGGCCTCTGGGACGATGCGCACGTCGCCGGGCTGGAGCGCATCGCGCGCTTCCTGAAGTCGCAGGGCGCGGCCCCGGCGATCCAGCTCGCCCATGCCGGGCGCAAGGCGAGCATGGCGCGCCCCTGGTTCGGCAATGGTCCGCTCGGACCGGCCGACCTCGAGCGCGGCGATCGGCCCTGGAGCATCATCGCCCCCACCGAGCAGCCGGTGGATGCGGGCTGGATCGCGCCGCGCGCGATGAAGGAAGGCGACCGCCAGACCGTGCTCGCCGCCTACCGCAACGCCGCCCGGCGGGCCCTCTCCGCAGGCTTCGAGATCCTCGAGGTGCACGCCGCGCACGGCTACCTCCTGCACAGCTTCCTCTCGCCGCTGTCCAATCCCGGCCCGCGCGAGGCACGCATGCGCTTTCCGCTCGAGGCGGTGGCCGAGGTGCGCCGCGCCTGGCCCGAAGCGCGGCCGCTCTTCGTGCGGGTGTCGGCGATCGACGATGTCGAAGGGGGCTGGAGCCTCGAGGACTCGGTCGCCTTCGCGCGCGAGCTGAAAGCGCTCGGCGTGGACGTCGTCGACTGCTCCTCCGGCGGCATCCAGGGCTCGGCCACCGCCGCCACCCGGATGCTGCTGAAGCGCGTGCCCGGCTTCCAGCTCCCGTTCGCCGAGCGCATCCGGCGCGAAGCGGGCATCGCCACCATGGGGGTCGGGCTGATCCTCACCCCGCAGCAGGCCGAGGAAGCGCTGCAGGCGGGTCATGCCGACCTCATCGCCATCGGACGCGAGGCGCTCGCCGACCCCAACTGGCCCCTGCACGCGGCGCGAGCGCTCGGCGCCGACCCCGAATTCGCCCGGTGGCCGCAGCAGTACGGCTGGTGGCTCACGCGCCGCGAAAGCCTTCTCAAGAAACTGGGAGTCCGCTGATGAAGACCCACCGCCTGTCCCGCCAGGACATGGAAAAGCGCATCGCGCGCTTCGCGCAGCTCGCCCCGCTGCCGCTGCAGAACGCGGCGATTCCCGAGCCGGCGCGCGACGTGGTCTATGCGCGCAAGCTCCTCTCGGTGATCGGCCTGGAGGCGAGCGCCGACACGCCGATCAGCAGCGACGCGCCGATCCGCGGCGCGGCCGGGATGACCATGACGCTCGCGGTCTGTCCGCCCGGCCAGGGGCCGGGGCTGCACGCGCACCGCGAAACCTACGAGACGTTCACCGTGCTGCAGGGCGAGTTCGAGGTGCGCTGGAACGACGAGGGCGACGAGCGCGCGATCCTGCGTCTCTTCGACACCATCTCCATCCCGCCCGGCGTCTGCCGCGCCTTTCGCAACGTGTCGCAGGAGGAAGGCATCCTGCAGGTGATCATCACCGGCGGCGTGCACGACATGAACGACATCGCCTTCACGCCCGACGCCCGCCGCGAGATCGAGGCCGTCAAGCCCGGGCTCGCCGCCGAATTCGAGCGCGCGGGCTTCCGCTTCGACGCCGCCTGACGAGAAGGGCTTCCTGGGCGATTGCCCTCGCGGTCGCGGCGCTTGCCGTCGCGGCGCTCGCGGCCGCCTCGCCCGCGCTGCGAAGCGAGCTGCTCCTTGGTTTGGAGGTGATGCGCGGCGGCGATCGCGAGCGCATCCAGGAGTGGGTGGAGGGCTACGGCGCCTGGGGGCCGGCGGCGCTGCTCGCCTTCGCCCTGCTGCAGACGGTGATCCCGGTGATCCCGTCGTGGCTCCTCATGATCGCGGCGGTACTCGCCTTCGGCCCTTTGCGCGGCGGCGCGCTCGTCTACGCCGCCCTGCTGCTCAGCGC
>DATLGR010000290.1:0-8381 GCA_035540415.1 Burkholderiales bacterium
CCTACATCGACGCCGCGATGGCGTCGCCGTGGCGCAAGCAGCTGCGCCGGCGGGAGCGGCGGTTGCAGGAGCGCGGCAAGGTGCAGCTCGTCGCGCTGTCGCCGGGAGACGACCCGCGGCGGTGGATTGACGACTTCCTGCGGCTCGAGGCGAGCGGCTGGAAGGGGCGGCTCGGTACGGCTCTCGCCTGCAGCGAAGGCAACCGCCGCTTCGCCGTGGAGGCTCTGCGGGCGGCGGCGCAGCGCGGGCGCCTGCACATGGTCGGCGTGGATTTCGACGGGGCGCCGATCGCGCGCTGCTGCAACCTCCTTGCGGGCGAAGCCTCCTATGCCTTTCGCACCGCCTACGACGAGGCGTTTGCCGCGTATTCGCCCGGGCTGATGGCCGAAGTGCATTCCATCCGCGAATTTCATGCGCTGCCGAGCGTCGCCTGGATGGATTCGATGACCGATCCCAACAACGAGCTGCTGAATCGGCTGTGGAAGCATCGCCGCAGCTACCAGACGTTGCTGGTCGGCACGGGCGTGTGGGGCGAGCTCTGGACCTCGACCGTGCCGCTCCTGCGCTGGGCGAAGCGCAGGACGCGCCGCGTCCCGGAGCCGATGCCGGCCGCCGGGAAGGGCCAGTCGAGGGAGCCGGCCTGGCTTGCGTGACCTGCGACGTGCATTAGCCTCGCGCTACGATCGCCTGCGCGAGGCGTGGTTCGACCGCCGCTTCGGCATCCAAACGCAGGGCGAGGAGCACGACCTCGCGGCGCTGGGGGCGAGCGGCCGCCATCTCGCCGAGGCCTACGGCTACGAGCCGGTGCAGCTGCCGGTCTTCCGCGCCATCCTTCGGGCCGCGCAGGTGGAGCCCGGCGAGTTCGTCTACGTCGACTTCGGCTCGGGCAAGGGTCGTGCGCTGCTGCTCGCGGCGGAGCACGGATTCCGCCGCGCGGTCGGCGTGGAGCTCGCCCCGCGCCTGCATGAGATCGCCGAGCGCAACGCGCAGGCCTACCGGCGTCGCCGCCCCGGCGCCTGCCCGATCGAGCTGCATTGCGGGGATGCGGCAGACTTCGCGCTGCCCGCCGGGAAGCTCTTCCTGACCTTCTACAATCCGTTCGGCGAAACCGTGCTGCGCAAGGTGGTGGCCAATATCGAAGACGCCCTGCGCGCCCAGCCGCGCGAGGTCGTGGTGGCGTATCGGAATCCCGTCCATGCCGCGGTGCTTGACGCGGTTCCCTTCCTGCGCGCGCTCGTCCGCAACCGCACCTTCGTGCTCTACAAGTCGGGCTGAGGGCGCGGCCTTTGCGCCGCCGGGCGATTGCGGTAGAGTGCCCGGAACTTTGTTTGGGGACCAAACAATGCAGCGCAACGCGTGCGTCGCCCTCACGGTGAACGGCGAGCCGCAGGAGGTCTCGTTCCCGCCGTACAAGACGCTCCTCGAGGTTCTGCGCGAGGAGCTCGCGCTCACCGGCACCAAGCACGGCTGCGAGCTGGGCGAGTGCGGCGCCTGCGCGGTGCTGGTCGACGGCGAGCCGCAGCTCGCCTGCCTGGTGCTGGGACTGGAGTGCGCGGGGCGGGCGATCGAGACGATCGAAGGCCTGGCGCGCGGGGCCGAGCTCCATCCGCTGCAGGCCGCCTTTGCCGACCTGGGCGCGGCGCAGTGCGGCTACTGCACCCCCGGGATCCTGATGACCGCCAAGGCGCTGCTCGCGCGCGAGCCGGCGCCCAGCCGCAGCCGCATCCGGGAGGCAATCTCGGGGAATCTCTGCCGCTGCACGGGCTACCAGCAGATCTTCGAGGCGATCGAGGAGGCGGCAAGGAGAATGGCGCATGAAGGTCCTCGGTAAGGCGCGCCGGCGGGTCGACGGCCGCGCCAAGGTCACCGGCCAGACCCGGTTCGCCGATGACCTCGTCCTGCCGCGGATGCTGCACGTGCGCCTGCTGCGCTCGCCGCACCCGCACGCGCTGATCGAGGACATCCGCGCCGATCGCGCGCGGGAGCACCCGGGCGTGCACCTGGTGCTCACCGGCAAGGACTTCCCGGTGAGCTTCGGCATCCTTCCGGTCACCCAGGACGAATATCCGCTCGCACCCGAGCATGTGCGCTACGTCGGCGACCCGGTGGCGGCGGTGGTGGCCAGGGACGAGCAGACCGCGGCCGAGGCGCTCGAGCTCATCGAGGTCAAGTACAGGCCGCTCAAGACCATCTCCGACCCGGTCGAGGCGCTGCAGAACGCGGAGCCGCGGATCCACGCGTACAGCGAGCTTGGCAACATCCATCGCCTGCAGGCGTTCGAATTCGGCGACGTGGAGGAAGCGCTGGCCCGCGCCGACCATGTCTTCGAGGATCTGTTCTTCTACGAGGGCAACACGCACCTGCCGATCGAGCAGCACGCGGCCGTGGCGGCCGTCGATCCCGACGGCAAGCTGACCCTGTGGTCCTCCACCCAGGTGCCCCACTACGTGCACCGCTCGGCCGCCCGTGTGCTGCAGATGCCGGCGGCGCACATCCGCGTCATCGCCACCCCCAACGGCGGCGGCTTCGGCGGGAAGTGCGACGTGTGCAACCACGAAATGGTGGTGGCGAAGGCCGCGATGATCCTCGGGCGCCCGGTAAAGATCTGCCTCAACCGCGAGGAGGTCTTCTACATGCACCGCGGACGCCACCCGGTCCTGATGAAATTCCGCACCGGGGTCACGAACGACGGCAAGCTGACGGGCATGCACCTGCAGACGCTGGTCGACGGCGGCGGCTACGGCTCCTATGGCGTCGCCAGCACGTTCTACACCGGCGCGCTGCAGACGGTCACCTACGAGTTGCCGCGCTACAAGTTCGAGGCGGCGCGCGTGTTCACCAACAAGCCGCCCTGCGGCCCGAAGCGCGGCCACGGCACGCCGCAGCCGCGCTTCGGCCAGGAGATCCAGCTCGACAAGATTGCCGAGAAGCTCGGCATGGATCCGGCGGCGCTGCGCCTGGGGATGGTCGCGAAGCCGAACTCCCTGACCGCCAACTGGCTGAAGATCGGCTCGATCGGCCTGGCCGCGTGCATCGAGCAGGTCGTCCAACGATCCGGATGGACGGAAAAATTCAAGCGGCTGCCGTACGGGCGCGGCGTGGGCCTCGCCTGCGGCTCGTACCTGTGCGGGGCGGGACTGCCGATCTACTGGAACAAGATGCCGCAGTCGGGCGTGCAGATCCTCGTCGACCGCAGCGGTCAGGTGACGGTGTTCTGCGGCGCCACCGAGATCGGGCAGGGCTCGGACGACGTGCTCGCCGCCATCGTGGCCGAGGTGCTCGGCATCGATCCGTTCAGCATCCGCTGCGTCACTGGGGACACCGGCATCACGCCGGTGGACCTGGGCTCCTATTCGAGCCGCGTCACGGTGATGATGGGCAATGCCGCGATCCAGGCCGCGCGGAAGATCAAGGACATGATCGCCGAGGCGGCCGCCGCGGAGCTCGAAGCGGCGCCCGACAAGCTGCTGTTCGCCAACGATCGAGTCGGCTTTGGCGACAGGACCCTGACGTTTGCCGAGGCCGTCGGCTTCGCCGAGGAAAAGTTCGGCACGCTCGGCGCCGTGGGCTCCTACAAGCCGCCGCGCGCGCCGGGCCGCTTCAAGGGGGCCGGCGTCGGTCCCTCGCCCGCGTATTCGTACTCCGCCTGCGTCGTCGAGGTCGAGGTCGATCCGGCGACCGGATGGATCACGGTGCCCAAGATCTGGATCGCGCACGACATCGGACAGACGATCAATCCGGTACTCGCGCGCGGGCAGGTAGAGGGCAGCGTGTACATGGGGCTCTCCGAAGCGCTGATGGAGGAGCAGGTGTTTCGCCGCCTGCCGCCCAAGCTCTCGAGCGCCCTGGTGCACAAGATACCGTCGCTGCTGGAGTACAAGAGCCTCACCTCGCTCGACATGCCCGAGGTCGAGACCATCCTGGTGGAGGACCCGGATCCCAATTGTCCCTTCGGTGCGAAGGAAGTCGGGCAGGGCCCCCTGCTGCCCGTCATGCCGGCCGTCGCCAACGCCATCTACGACGCGGTCGGGGTGCGCATCGACGAGGTGCCCATCACGCCCGACAAGGTGCTGAAGGCGCTGGAGCTGAAACGGCAGGGCAAGCCGCCCCGCGTGGGGCCGGACGCGTTTCCGGCCGTGCCGTACCCGGCGCCGGTGGAGGTAGCGCCGCCCTGGGAGGGCGGCGACGGCAACGCGAAGAAAGGCGCCGAGAAGCCCAAGCTCAAGGTGCCCGCCGCATGATGCGGCTGCCCTGGTTCGAGCATCGCGCGCCCAAGAGCATCGGCGAGGCGGCGCGCATCCTCGCCGGCGAAGGCCCGGACGCGATGCTCATCGCCGGCGGCACGGACCTCTTGCCCAACATGAAGCGCCGCCACCAGGCGCCGAAGGTGCTGGTGTCGATTCGAGGGCTCCTGAAAGGCAACGGTCAAGGCCTGGGCGCGGGAACCACCCTGACCGAGATCGTGAACGACCCGGCGTTGCCCCGGGGGCTGCGGCAGGCGGCGCAGCAGGTCGCGACGGTGCACCTGCGCAACATGGGCACGATCGGGGGCAACCTCTGCCTCGACACGCGCTGCAACTACTACAACCAGAACTACGAGTGGCGCAAGGCGATCGGCTTCTGCCTGAAGAAGGAGGGCGACGTCTGCTGGGTGGCCACGGCGAGCAAGCGCTGCGTGGCCGCTTCCTCCACCGACTGCGCGCCGGCGCTGATGGCGCTCGGCGCCGCGGTCAAGCTCGAGTCGGTTTCCGGCGAGCGCAGCGTTGCGCTCGAAGACCTGTATCGCAACGACGGCATCGATTACCTGACGCGGCGTGCGGACGAGATCCTGACCGGGATCCAGCTCCCGGCGGGATGGAAAAGCACGTACTGGAAGCTGCGCCGGCGGGGCGCGTTCGACTTTCCGGTGCTCGGCGTGGGCGCCGCGCTGCAGTTCGACGGAGACACCGTCCGGGCGGCGCGGATCGCGCTGGGAGCGGTCGCATCCCGGCCCTTCCTGGCCGACAAGGCGAGCGAGTTTCTTGCCGGCAAGACCCTGACCGACGAGGTGATCGAGGAGGCGGCACGCCGGGTGGCTTCGCGCGCCAAGCCGCTGGACAACACGGACCTCGATCTGTACTGGCGCAAGGACGTGACCGAACAGTTCGCGGCCTATGCGCTGCGCGAGCTGCGCGGCGACGACATGCGCGAGACCCGCCTGCGCATCGCGCGCCAGCCGCTGTAGCGCGGCGAGCACCGGCGAACCGGCGCAAGAAGGAGCTGACCATGCCCGCGTACTGGGTGGCACGTTCGAAGATCAATGATCCCGTCGCGTACAAAAAGTACACGGATCGCGTTCCCGCGATCATCGCCCGCTACGGCGGCAAGGTGCTCGCGCGGGGCGGGCGCTTCGAGATCCTGGAAGGGCCGCAGAAGTTCCATCGCTTCGTGGTCATCGAATTCCCGAGCCTGGAGCAGGCCGTGGCCTGCCACCGCTCGCCCGAGTACCGCGAGGCCGCGGCGTTTCGCGGCGGCGGCGCCGGCGAAGTGGAGCTCGTCATCGTGGAAGGCGGCGACGCGACGCCGCGCTGATCGCCGAGCCCCTGGGCCGTAGGAAGCCCGGCAGGCTGGCCAGGCGCCCCGGGCCGCTGCAAAATGGCGGGTCCGCACCTCATCCGCAGTCGTTACCATCATCGACATGAGAGCCCCATACCCCCCCGTTGGATCGAAGTGGAAGGAAGCCGATGTCCGGGTCAGCCGCACCGTCGAGGTGATCCGCTACGACATGGAGAAGCGTCGCGTGCGCATCGCCTGCCTCGAGACGCAGAAGCTGACCTGGGCCAAGCCCGAGCGCTTCAACGGCAAGAGCGGCGGCTACGTGCCCATCCCCCGCGCGGCGGGACCCAGCCGTCGGTAGGGGCGCAACGCGTGTGGGACGCGTCCCACGTATTGCGCGGCATCGCGTGGGGTTGCAGTCCCACGGGCAGGATCCCCAATATGGCGTCCCAGGAGGCGCCATGGAGGCAAGCGGGTCGCTGCTGGGCAGCATTTCGGACTTCTGCCGGCGCACGGGCATGGCCGAGTCCACATTCGGGCGGCGCGCGGTCAACGACGGCAAGTTCGTCGCCCGCCTGCGCGACGGCGCCCGCGTCACGCCCGAAACGCTCAGCCGGGTCAACCAGTTCATCACCAAGCACGGCTTCGCCGGCCCGGGCGACTCTCCGCCCGAGCTGCTGCCGCTGATCCGCGCGAGCGCAGCGCCGGCGGCCGGGCGCGCGCCGGAGCCCGCAGCGCCGGAGAAGAACTTCCGCTTCTTCGACAACCGCCAGAAATACCTCCTCTTCGTCAACACCTGCAGCGAGAAGGACGTGGTGGCGCGGCGTGTCGGGCTCGAGCTCGGCCACCTGCATCCGCGGCCGCCCGCGGTGCGGATCTTCGACGCCGGCATGGGCGACGGCACGGTGCTCGCGCGGGTCATGCGCGAGATGCACCGGCGGTTTTCCACCGTGCCCTTCTACATCGTCGGCAAGGAGATCAGCCTCGAGGACGTGCGGCTCAGCCTGCGCAAGATGGCCGATCGCTTCTTCGAGCATCCGGCCACGGTGCTGGTGGTCACCAATATGTATTACACCGAGGCGCCGTGGCTCACGCCGCGCGCCGTCGCGGCGGCGACCTCCATGGTGTGGCACGAGGTGGCGCTCACCGGCACGACCTCGCATGACTTCAGCGAGCAGATCGCGGCGCTCGAGCCCTTCCTCGCGAAAAACTGGCAGGCGGGGCTTTCGCCCAAGACCGGCAACCCGGTGTACGAGCACCCGACGGCGCTCATCATCTACCGCGACGACTACCGCTTTCTCCTGGACGACGTCATCCCGCAGCGCGGCGCCGGTCGCGCCGAGTACGACATGGTCATCGCCTCGCAGCCCTACCGGCTGCGCGCGCCGATCGAGTTCAAGGCGCAGAAGGTCATCGCCCCGCTCGTGCGCGCGCTCGGCCGGGGCGGAAGGCTGCTCGGAATCCACTCCTACGGGCACGATCCCGGGCTGGAGATCGTCCAGAAGGTGTGGCCGGGCGAGAACCCGTTCCAGCACAGCCGCCACGACCTGATGCGCGCCGCCAAGGCGGAGCTGGGGCGCGAGGCGCGCCGCTACAACTTCAACGCGTACGCCGACACGCGCGCGATCTTCCGCTACGACATGCACACCCTGCCGAGCGAGATTTCCTCGAGCATCGGCACCTCGACCCTGTTTGCCGCGTGGAATGCCGCCATCTACGTCGCGCAGATCGAGGACCAGCGCCTCTCGGACGTGCTGGGCCGCACCCAGTACCTCGACGCCACCCGGGAAGTGCTGCAGAAGCACGGCGCGCTCTGGTTCCTGGACGAGTCCTATGTCATCTCCCGCAAGCGCGACTGAGCCCGGCACCGCCGGGCGCGTCAGCGAGCTGCTCATCGCCGGCTCGCTCGAGATCTCGCCGCGCGAGCTGCACCGGGCCGGCGCGGTGGCGGCGCTGCTGCCGGCAAACACCTGCGTCTACATCCCCTCGCTCCCCGGCCTGCCGCTCAGCCGCACGCTCGAGGCCGTGGCGGCGCTGCGCGCCGCCGGCCTGGATCCGGTGCCGCATGTATCGGCGCGCCGCATCCGCGACGCGCACGAGTTCCGCGAGTTCCTGCGGCGCGCCGCCACCGAGCACGGCGTGCATCGCGTGCTGCTGGTGGGGGGCGACGAGCCCCGCCCGAAGGGGCCGTTCCACGACAGCCTGCAGCTTCTGGAGCAGGGAGTGCTCGGCGAGTGCGGTATCCGCGAGTTCGGGGTCGCCGGCTATCCCGAGGGCCACCCGCGCATTCCCCTGAACGCCCTGGAGCAGGCGCTGCGGCGCAAGCAGGAACTCGCCGCCGAGCAGGGCCTGGGCGTCTACCTGGTCACGCAGTTCTGCCTTTCCCCGCAGCGGGTGGTCGACTATTGCGCCGCGCTCGCGCGCGCCCATCCGCAGCTGCCGGTGTACGTCGGCATCGCCGGCCCGACCGACGCCGTGGCGCTCGCTCGCTATGCGCAGCGCTGCGGCGTCAGCGTCTCGCTGCGAGCGCTGCGCAACCTCGGCACCGGCATCGCGCGGCTGGTGACCCACACCGATCCGCGCGACCAGCTCGCCGCGCTCGCGCGCTACTCGCTGGCGCGCGCGCAAAGCAACGTGGTGGGGGTGCACCTGTACAGCTTCGGCGGCGGCGAGCGCACCGCGGCCTTCATTCGGGAGCAGATCGCCTTCGGGGCCTAGCCGCGGCCGACAAACGGCATCTTCGTCGCCATGATGGTCATGAACTGCACGTTCGCGTCGAGCGGCAGGCTGGCCATGTAGACGACCGCCCGCGCGACGTGCTCCACGTCCATCACGGGCTCCACGGC
>DATLGR010000291.1:0-16087 GCA_035540415.1 Burkholderiales bacterium
GCCGCCGATGTTCGGGCAGGAGGCGATGGAGCGCGCGGCCGCCGAGCGCGAAGCCTGGCGCTGGCTGGAGTTCACCGGCCTCGCGGGCAAGGCGCTCGCCCACCCGCGCGACCTCAACCTCCACCAGCGCAAGTTCCTCGAGCTCGCGCGGGCGCTCGCGTCGCGCCCGAAGCTCATTTTCCTCGACGAGGTGCTGTCCGGGCTGACGCCGGGCGAGATGGACGAGGCGATCCGCCTCATCCGCGCCATCCGCGAGCAGGGGGCGACCGTGGTGTTCGTCGAGCACGTCATGCGCGCGGTGATGGAGCTCACCGACCGGGTCGTGGTGCTCACCTACGGCCGCACCATCGCGCAGGGCGTGCCGCGCGACGTGATGCGCGACCCGGAGGTGATCAGCGCCTACCTGGGGACGGCGCATGCTTGAGCTCGCCGGCGCGACGGTGACCTACGGCGCGGCGCCGGCGGTGTCCGAGGCGTCGCTGCGGGTCGAGGAGCGCGACCTCGTCGTGGTCGTCGGCCCCAACGGCGCCGGCAAGACCACGCTCATCAACGCCATGGCGGGGCTGCATCCGCTCGCCGCCGGCACGCTTCGCCTGGACGGGCGCGACCTTGCGCGGCTGCCGCGGCACCGCTATTGCGACGAGGGCATCGCGCTCGTCCCGGAAGGCAGGCGGCTGTTCACCGGGATGACGGTGCGCGAGAACCTGGAGCTGGGCAGCTACCGGGCGGCGGCCAAGGCGCAGCGCGCGCGCACGCTCGAGCGCGTGCTCGGCACGTTTCCCGTGCTGCGCGAGAAGCTCGAGCTTCCCGCCGGAACCCTCTCGGGCGGCCAGCAGCAGATGCTCGCCATCGGCCGGGCGCTGATGGCGCTGCCGCGGCTGCTCCTGCTCGACGAGCCATCGCTCGGCCTCGCGCCGGCGATCGTGCACGAGATGTTCCGCGTCATCCGCGAGATCAACGCGGGCGGCGTGGCGGTGCTCCTGGTCGAGCAGAACGTGGCCATGGCCCTGGCCCTCGCCCGGCGCGCCTACGTGCTCGAGGAGGGCCGCATCGTGGCGCAGGGAACGCCCGCCGAGCTGCGCGGTCATCCCCATATCGAGCGCGCCTACCTCGGCCATTGAGATGAAGATCGCGATCATCGGCGCCGGTCCCGCGGGCCTGTTCTTCGCGCTGCTCCTGAAGCGCGCCCGGCCAACGGACGAAATCGTCGTGACGGAGCAGAACCCGCGCCACGCCACGTTCGGCTTCGGCGTGGTGTTCTCGAAGGGCGCGCTGGGTTTCCTCGAGCGCGACGAGCCCGGGATGCACGCGCGGCTCGCGCAGGCCATGGAGTCCTGGCCCCAGCAGCGCATCGTGCATCGCGACGTGACGGTCGACATCGACGGCAACGGCTTCTCCGCCATCGGGCGGCTGCGCCTGCTCGAGATCCTGCAGGACGCGTGCAGCCGCGCCGGGGTGGAGCTGCGCTTCGAGCGCCCGCTCGCCGAGCTGCCCGCGGGGTTCGACCTCGTAGTGGGCGCCGACGGGATCCATTCCACCGTGCGCGCGAGCCTGCCCTTCGAGCCGCAGGTAGAGCGCCTCACCAACCGGTTCGTGTGGTATGGCACGACCCGGGTGTTTGAATGCCTCACGCTCACGTTCCGCGAGAGCGAGCACGGCCCGTTCGTCGCGCACCACTACCGCTACAGTCCGGCCATGAGCACCTTCCTCGTGGAGTGCGAGGCCGCCACCTGGCATCGCGCCGGCTTCGAGCGCATGACCGACGAGGAAAGCCGCGCCTATTGCGAGACGGTCTTCGCCCGGGACCTCGCCGGCCACCGGCTGGTGTCCAACAAGTCGGTCTGGCGCACCTTTGCGCTGCTTGCGAATAAAATCTGGTCCATCGGAAACGCGGTGCTGATCGGCGATGCGCTGCGCACCGGGCACTTCTCGATCGGCTCCGGCACCCGCCTGGCGATGGATGATGCCATCGCGCTGGCGCGGGCCTTCGAGGCGCGCGGCGACGACGTGCCGGCGGCGCTGGCCGAGTTCGAGCGCGCGCGCCGGCCGGTGGTGGAGAAGCTGGTCGCGGCGGCGAACCGCAGCTCGACGTGGTACGAGCGCCTGTCGGAGAAGATGGCGCTCGATCCCTGGGCGCTCGCGTACGATTACATGACGCGCAGCGGCCGCGTTTCGCGCGAGCGCCTGCGGCAGGAGGCGCCGCAGTTCATGCAACAGGTGGAGGCGAGGTGACTTATTCGGTGACGTTGAAGCCCAGTGGCCACAGGTTCGAGGTGGCCGAGGACCAGAACATCCTGCAGGCCGGCCTGGACGCGGGGTTCATGATGCCCTACAGCTGCCGCACCGGCGTCTGCCGCACGTGCCGCGGCACCATCCTCGAGGGCAAGGTGGACTACGGCATGGTGCACCCGACCTACCTGCCGGACAGCGACAAGGCCAAGGGCTATGCGCTGCTGTGCCAGGCGAAGCCGCTCGCGAACCTGGTGATCGAGGTGCGCGAGCTCGAGGGGCTCGCGGGCATCCGCCCGCGCGTGGCGCCCTGCCGGGTGGAGAAGGTCGAGCGCCCGGCGCCCGACGTGGCGGTGCTCGGGCTGCGCCTGCCCATGAACGAGAACTTCCGCTTCCTCGCCGGGCAGTACATCGACCTTCTCCTGAAGGACGGCAAGCGGCGCAGCTACTCCATCGCCAACCCGCCCCGGCCCGAAGGCGTCACTTTCCTCGAGCTGCACGTGCGACACACGCCCGGGGGGCTCTTTACCGACCATGTCTTCAGCCGGCTCAAGGTGCGCGACATCCTGCGCTTCGAGGGTCCGCTCGGGACCTTCTACCTGCGAGAGGACTCCGACAAGCCCATCGTCATGGTGGCGAGCGGCACGGGCTTCGCGCCGATCAAGGCGATGTGCGAGTCGGCCTTCGAGCGCAACCTGCGCCGCCCGATGACCGTATACTGGGGCTGCCGCACCCGGCGCGATCTCTACATGCTGGAAGTGCCGCAGCAGTGGAGCGGCGAGAACCTGCGCTTCGTGCCGGTGCTGTCGCACGCGACGCCGGAGTGCCGGTGGACCGGCCGCACCGGCTTCGTGCACCGCGCGGTGATGGAGGACTTTCCCGACCTGTCGGGGGCGCAGGTGTACGCCTGCGGCACCCCGCTGATGGTCGAGGCGGCGCGCGAGGAATTCAGCGCGAAGTGCGGCCTGCCGGCGGAGGAGTTCTTCGCCGATTCTTTCCTAACCGAGGCGGACAAGGCTGCCGTCTCCTGATTTTCACCCAGAGGAGGTCTCATGACAGTCGCAACGCGGGAAATCATCCAGGACGGCATCGCCGACCCGAAGAACCAGAACGCCATCGTCAAGGCCTTCGTGCTCTCGCACGGCACGATGGAGGTGTACAACCTCAAGGAGTCGCGCAAGTTCTACGAGGAGTTCCTCGGCCTCGAATGCGTGCGCCACGCCAAGCCGGCGATGGTGGTGCGCCTGGGCCTGAAATTCCACATCGTCGCGGTGGAAGTGGGCAACAACGTGCACCCGGTGAACGTGCTCAACCACTGGGGCATGGACGTGCGCACCAAGGAGGAGGTCGACGCCGCCTACGAGGCCGCGCTGAAGCACAAGGACAAGTACAAGATCCGGCAGGTGCTGAAGCCGGTGATGCAGCACGGCGTGTACTCGTTCTACATGGAGGACCTGGACCACAACTGGTGGGAGATCCAGCACTACCCGGGCTTCCAGAACGAGGACCTGTTCGACTTCGGCGACCGCTTCGCCATGGACGACGGCGCCGAGGTGGGCGAGCTGAAGGAGCTCAACATCAAGACCACCGCCTAGGGCGGTGTTCGCGCTCGCGACGGTCGCGGCGCCTCGCGGGCAGCCGGTGGCCGCGCTGCGGGTGGACGGCCGCTACTGGCCGCTGCCCGCGGCCGGCCTGAGCGCGCGGGCGATCGACCTTTTCGCCGACTGGGACCGCTCCTTCGCGCGACTGGAGAAGCTCGCCCGCAAGCCGCGCGGCGCGCCGCTCGCGGCGCGGCGCCTGCATACGCCGCTTCTCTATCCGCGCAAGGTGTTCTGCGTCGGCGCCAACTACGCCGACCACCTCGAGGAGATGAACGCCGGCCACCTCGCGCGCAAGGTGGCGGGGCAGGCGCCCTTCTTCTTCCTCAAGCCGCCCTCGACCACCCTGGTCGGCCCGGGCGCCCGAGTGCCCATCCCCGCAGGCTGCGAGAACTTCGACTGGGAGGTGGAGTTCGTGGTGGTCTTCGGCCGCGGCGGCCGCGACATCAGCGAGCGCAATGCGCTGCGGCATGTCGCCGCGTACTCCGTGGGCATCGACTTCACCGCACGCGACCTCTTCTTCCGCCCGGAGCGGTTCTTCCAGTTCGACTTCGTGCTCGGCAAGTGCCAGGCCGCGATGTGCCCGGTCGGGCCGGCGCTGGTGCCGCGCCCGTTCCTCGACGGCGGCAACGCCCGCTTCGGGCTCTCGGTGAACGGCGTGCAGAAGCAATCCGGCTGCACCGCGGACATGATCTACTCGATCGCCGAGCAGATCGCCGGCGTCTCGCGCGCCGTGGCCATCGAGCCCGGGGACATGATGCTGACCGGCTCGCCCGCAGGCGTCGGGCTGCCGCGCGGCGAGAAGCTCGCCCGCGGCGACCGCGTGCGCGTCGAGGCCGACGCGATCGGCGCCATGGAAGTCGTCATCCGGTGATGCGCAGGCTCTCGGGCGGCGCTCTCCTGTCGATGGTGCTGCTGCCGGCGCAGGCGTCCCATCCGCTGCTGACGACCAGTCCGGACGTCCTTGGAAAGGGCCGCTCCCAATTCGAATTGAAGGCCGAACGGGCTCGCGGCGGCGCCGCGATGACCGCGGTGGAGCTCGCGCATGGCGTGGCGGACCGGCTCGAGGCGACCATCGAGACGCGCTACCTGCGGGGCGACACGGACGAGGGCGTACGCCGCGGGCTGGGTGACACCGCGCTCGCGCTGAAGTGGCGTTTCTTCGACCGCGGGCGCTTCGCCCTCGCGCTGATTCCCGAGGTGCTGATCCCCACCGGGCGCGAGGCGCACGGCCTCGGCGCCGGCCGCACCGGGTGGGCGACGAGCCTGGTGGGCTCGTACGGCTTCGGCCGCTTAGAGCTCCTCGGCGCGGCCGGCTACGAGCGCAACCGCAACCGCCTGGACGAGCCCGATCCGGTGCGCTCCCGCTCGGCGGCGCTCCTGTGGAGCGCGACCGAAGACCTGCGCCTTGGCGTCGACCTGGTCCGCGAAGGCGAGGAGCGCAGCGTCGTCTACGCGTTCCTCTACGAAGTGTCGGAGGCCTTCGACTTCGGCGCCGGCCTGCAGCGCGGCCGCGGCGACGCCGCGCCGGAGCGCGCGCTCCTCATCGGCGCGCGTTTTCGCTGGTAGCGGCTACCGGCGCGCGCTCATTCGTCCGCGGATCACCGCGACGAATTCGAGCAGGTCGCCGAGCCGGTTGACAACGAGATCGGCCAGGACCGCCTTGTCGAGCGCCTGATAGCCATGCACCACGACGTTCCGGAATCCCGCCATCCGGTGCAGGGTGTCGGCGAGCGCTGGCGGCAGCCAGCCGGCTCGAGCCAGCATGTCGAATAGCTGGCGGTTGGTTTCGGGCTCTCCCAGCCGGTCATCGGAAACGATGTGCGAGGCGACATCCAGCGCCGCCTGGATCGCGATCTGAAGGGTATGCGCGGCGAAGCGCTCTTCTCGCAGGTCCGTAGCGATGCGCCGAGGATCCGACAAGGTGCGCAGCTCCTGCACGCAAGTCTCGATGAAGGCGAGCTTCTTCTCGACGAGCTCGGCATCGGTCACGATGGCCGTCCCGCGGATGAGCGCCGGTATTCACGCAGGTAGGGCAGCACGTCGAAGTATTCGGCGCGGCTGCGGGTCTCGAACGCCACTCGCAAGCGGCGGTCGCTCTCGTGGAGCAGCACGCCGTCGCGCAGTACCCGGTGGACGAGATCCGGCGACGCCCGATTGAGAATCACCAGGTCCACGCGCCGGCCGAGGAGCCGCTCGAGGTCGCCGGCCAAGTCGAACCCGAGCCCCTCCACCGTCGCCGGCGGCGTGTGGCACAACAGCACCGCGATGTCCACGTCGCTCGCCGGCCGCGCCTCGCCTCGCGCCGTGCTGCCGTAGAGATAGGCGCATACGACCGAGCGCCCGCGCCTCGCGAAGAAGGCGCGCAGCGTGTCGAGCAACCCGTCCGTGCCCATGCGGCCACTATAAGCCATTCACCCCCGCGCGCCTCACCGGCGCCAGAACGCTCCGCGCAGCGGTAACGCGCGCGCCGAGCTCGACCACAGGGATGCGGAAGAAGCGGCTGGCGTTGAGGGCCCCGGGCACCGGCGGCCGGCGCGGTGGCATTCATGGCGGGCGAAGCCTCCGCCCGGCGACCAACGGTGTCACCTCCGGCGGGGAAATTCCTCCGCCGCGACCGGCTTGCCGAAGAAGTAGCCCTGCGCTTCGTCGCAGCCGATGCTTTTCAGCGTGGCATGGTCTGCGGCGGTCTCGACGCCTTCCGCGACCACGCCCATGCCGAGATTGTGCGCCATCGCCACGATGGCCGAGACCACGCCCCGTGCCGCATCGGAGCTCGCCATGTGGCGGATGAATGATCGGTCGATCTTCAGCGCATGGACGGGCAAGGTGACCAGGTAGCTGAGGGAAGAGTAGCCGGTGCCGAAGTCGTCGATGTACAACTTCGCCCCCATGGCGCGCAGCGCCATGAGCGTCTTTCGCGCGAGCTCGGGCTCCTCGACCAGCGCGCTTTCGGTGATCTCGAATTCCAATGACCCCGGGGCGAGCTTGAACTCATGCTGCAGGCGCTGGATGCTCTTCACCAGCTCGGGATCGTAGAGGTTACGCGCCGAGAGGTTCACGGCGATCGGCAGCGCCATGCTGTCCCGCAGCCAGTCGCTTTCCTGGCGCGAGGCCATCCGCAGGACCCGCTGCGTCATCGCTCCGATCATTCCCGTCTGTTCGGCAATCGGGATGAAGGTGCCCGGCGCGACGCTTCCGCGGCTCGGGTGAGTCCAGCGCACCAGGGCTTCGCAGCCGATCAGTGCCGAGTCCGCGATCCTCACCTTGGGCTGGTAATGCAATTTCAAGGCGTCGGCTTCGATCGCGGTTCGCAAATCGGCGGCCAGCGCCAGCCGGGCCGGGTTCTCCCGTTCGGTGACCCCCCGATATTCCTGCAGCTTCAGCTCGCGCTGGAACGCCTGGCGCGCGGCAATCGAAGCCCAGCGCACCAGGGATTCGCCGTCGTCGCCGTGCTCTGGAAAGCGGCTCAGGCCGACGGACGCCTGCACGTCGATGCCCACCTGCCCGATAGAGATGGGCTGCCGGAACACGCTCAGCAGACGGTCCGTAACCTCGCCGATGGCGCTTGCGTCGCCGGTTTGCAGCACCACGCCGAAGTCTTCCATCGGGAGGCGGCCCAGCGAATCTTCGCAGGCCTGCACCGTTTGAAGCCGGGCGGCGATGTCCTTCAGGATTGCCCGGTAGGGCTCGAAGCCGAACGTGTCGAAAATTTCCTGGAGCCGGCCGATGTGCACTGACAGGACGGACACCGGGGTGTTCTGGCGGCGCGCCCGGGCAATGCGGTCCGCCACCATCCGGATGAATGTCGCCCGGTTTGGAAGGTCCACCACCACGTCGTGGGAAAGCGCGCGGCGCGCAATGGCCTCCGCTTCCCGGCGCCTCGCCTCGGCCCGGATGTTTTCGATGCCGAAGGACAGGTCGGCGGCCATCTCGTCGAGGAGATCCACTTCAGCCGCGTCGAACGCTTCGAGCTCGGCGGCGACGAGGGTGAAGGTGCCAATGAGCGTGCTTTGAACCCGCAGCGGCAGGGAGATCACCGACTTGTAGCCCCTGGCGAGCGCCTGGTCGCGCCAGGCACCCAGGCGCGGATCGTCGGCATAGGAATGCGAAATGGCACGCTCGCCGGAGCGCAGGCATTGCCCTACGGTGCCCTGGCCCGCCGGATCATCGCCCCAGCTCATCTTCAACGAACGAGCGAACGCCTCGTCGCCGCAGACCGCGCCAACATCGGTGCCCTTGTCTTCGTCATGGCGCGGAAAAATCACCATGGCGAGGGGATAGCCTCCCTTCTCGACGGCAGCGCGGCACATGGCCTGGAGGAGCGAGCGCTCGTCGCGCTCACGCAGCAGGACCTGGTTGCCGGCGCTCAGCGTCCGCAATGCGCGCGTTACGCGCTCCCGTTGCGCCGCGAGCTCATCGAATTTCCGGGCGATCTCGCCGAACGCACCCGCGCCATGCGGGATGCCCGTTCTGGCCTGGAGCGCGCCCCCGGCCACGTCGCGCGATGCTCTCTCCAGTGCCAGCACCGGGTCCACGAAAAGCCGCCTGGAAACCATCCAGCCGAGAAGCAGAACCGCGGCGAGCACCAGGCCAACGACCGCCAAGGTGCTGAAAAGGACCTCGTTGCGCGCCTTGTCCGCCGCCGATTTGGGCACGCCCACGCGGGCGTAGAGGGCGTAGCCGGGGACCTTCGCATACGCCACGATGCGGTAGACCCGGTCGACGCCCGGGCCGTCGATGAAATCGTCGCCGCGCATGGCGACGCTCCGGTGGAACTGGTCTCGATCGATGATGTGCCGGCCCACGAACTGCCGCCCCTCCGGCACGCGCGCGACGATGCGGCCATCGGAATCGACCAGGCTGAGGTGCGAGCCCGCCGGCAACGGCAGCGTTCGCAGCATGTCTTCGGTGAACTCCTTGGCGATGCCGGCCATCACGATGCCGAGGACATCGCCGTTACGGCCTTGCACGGGCTGGGCACCGACCAGCACCCACCGCTTGAGCCGCTCGGCCAGTAATACCTCGCTGAGTTGAAAACCGGCGTGCTTCAAGGCCCGCTGGAAGTAGCCGCGCTCCGCAACGTTGGGCGGCTCACCCGAAAGCGGCTGTGCGGTGCAGGTCAGATCTCCTGCGCGATCGGCGAATGCCAGCTGCACGACGCTGTCGTGGAGCTGGATGCCGGTGTGCAGGATCGATGGGCATTCCTCCGGCGAGCCGTCCGCGAGCATGGCCGCGATTGCCGCCAGGCGTTGCCGGACCAGGTCCAGGCCGGCCGCCTGCTGCAGCGCCGTCGTCCGGGCAAGCCCGAGGGACAGGCTGCGCAACTCCTCCAGCCGGTCATTGCCGCGCTGGCCAGCCAGGTAGATGCCGAGGATGGCCGTCGGGAGGATGAACACTGCGGCGACCAGCAACAACTGCCACCGCAGGCTCGTGGAGGTACTGCTTGTCTGCACTGAACTGAGATTTCTTGCGGCTTCTTCTTGGTTTCATTCTCGCGTCCCATGCTCAGTTGGTCAAAGAGATAAGCCATCTGCGGCCGCGGTGCCTCTGCGAAATCGCAATGTCGGTGGCGTACGGATCACACCCTTTCCGCCGAAGCTTCGCCACCAACGCTACGTGAACTCCGCACGCACGCGCGTGCCGCCGACGGCAGGCTGGGAAAGACTGAGCCGCGCGCCGTGGCGCTTGGCGATCTCGCGCACGATGGCGAGGCCGAGACCGGCGCCCGGTCCGGCGGTCCCTTTCACCCGGTGGAAGCGCTCGAAAACCCGCTCGCGCTCGGCTTCCGGGATGCCGGGTCCGTTGTCCTGCACTTCCAGGAAGGCGCAGCCCTCGTGCCGCCCCGTCCGCAGGGTCACGATGCCGCCGCGCGGCGTGTACTTCACCGCGTTGTCGAGGAGGTTGGCGGCGAGCTCCTGCACCAGCTCCGGCTCCACGCGCGCCGGTGCCGGCTCGAGCTCGAAGCCGAGGTCGATGCCGCGTGCGTCGGCGCGGCGGACCCAGTCCGCGAGGTCCCGCTGCGCGAGCTCGGCAAGGTCTGCCGCTTGCGGCGCGAACGGCCGCTCGGCCGTCGGGTCCACCGAGGCGAGGGTGAGGAGCTGGCGCGCAAGGTGCGCCGCGCGGCGCGTCGCGGCGTGCAGCTGCTCCACGGTCGAAGCGAGGTGCGGCGGCAGCGCCTCGCCGCGCGCCGCTTCCACCTGCGCCTGGAGCGCGGCGAGCGGCGTGCGAAGCTGGTGGGCGGCATCCGCCACGAACTCCTGCTGGCGCTCGCTGGCCTCGGCAAGGCGGCCGAGGAGCGCGTTCATCTCGAGGACGAACGGGCGCACCTCCTCGGGTGCCTGCTCGGCGGCGAGCGGTCGCAGGTCGCGCGGCGAGCGGGTGGCGAGGTCGGCGCGCAGCCGTTCGACCGGCGCGAGGCCGCGGCGCACGCCGAGCCAGACCGCGCCCAGGGCGACCAGCACTACGAGCAACTCCACCGCGGCATTGGCGAAGAGAAGCTGCTGCGCCAGGCGGTCGCGCTTCACGCGGGTCTCGGCCGCCTGGATGAGCACCGGTCCATGGGGGGAGGGCACGGCGAGCGCGGCGATGCGAACCGGCTCGCCGTGGTGCACCGCGTCGTAGAACACCGGCCCCTCGGCGGTGACTTCGTGCGGCGGCGGCGGCAGCGGATCGTGCCCGCGGAGCCGGACACCCCGGAGCATCACGGAGAAGTAGAGTCGGTCGGTCGAATCGACGCGCAGGACATCCAATGCTCCCGGCGGGAGGTCGACCGCCGCGCCGCCGGCGTCGAAGCGAAGCCGGGTGGCGATGGCTAGCGCGGGATCGAGCAGCGAGCGGTCGTAGGCGTCGACCGCCAGGCGCAGCGCCGTGCGGTAGGTGGCAATGCCGCCGCCCACCAGCACCACGGCGAGCGGCACCAGGAGCCAGGCGAGGAGCTTGCGCCGCAGGCTCGCTTCAGGGCGCACCCGGCAGCTCGAGCAGGTAGCCGAATCCGCGCACCGTGCGGATGCGCGCCCCGCAGCCTTCGATCTTGGCGCGCAGCCGCGACACGTGGACCTCCACCGCGTTCTGGCTGAGGGGATCGTCCCAGCGCGACAGCGACTGCACGATGCGCGACTTGGCGAGCGCCACGCCGGGCTGCGTGGCGAGCAGCTCGAGGATGGTCCACTCGCGCACCGTGAGCTCGACCGGCACGCCGCCGACCCGGGCCTCGCGCGTGGAGAGGTCGAGCACCAGATCGCCGCAGCGCAGCTCCGGCGGCGTGCCGACCGAGCGGCGCCGGATGAGCGCCCGCACGCGCGCCTCGAGCTCCTCGACGGCGAAGGGCTTCACGAGGTAGTCGTCCGCGCCAAGATCCAGCCCGCGCACCCGGTCGGCGACCGCCTCGCGCGCCGTCACCACGATGACGGGGACGTAGTTGTCCGCGCGGCGGAGCCGCCGCAGGAGATCGAAGCCGTCGCTGCCCGGCAGGCCGAGGTCGAGGATCATGAGGTCGAAGGCCTCGTTCTGCATTGCGAGCCAGCCGCGCTCGGCGGTGTCGACCGAGTCGACGGTGTGTCCGCCGCGGCGCAGGCTCCGCACCAGCCCATCCGCCAGCATCGCGTCGTCCTCGACGATGAGCAGCCGCATGGCGGCGCATGGTACTGCCATTATCGCCAGCGCTTCGAAAGGCGGACGGGACCAGGCTGCGGGTCCCGCGACTGTTGGAGGATCCATGGATCAAGCTGCCGAGCAGGTCCCGGCCAAGGCCGAAGAAAAGCCCAGGAAGAAATGGCCCGAGATGACGCGCCCCGAGAAGACCGCCCATGTGCTGAAGGTTCTGGTCTGCATCGCCTCCTTCGGATTCATCTTCCCCACCGTCGGCAGCGACTGAGCGCGCCGGGTCGGGAATTGCCGGATTGACACCCGGCCGCTTCCCGGGGCAGCCTCCGGAGGTCGGGGCAGCCTGGAGCGTTGCCAGTGGCCGATGTGCACGTGAGGACGCTGAAGCGCGCCGTCGAGATCGTGGGCGGCGAGCAGGAGCTCGCCTTGCGTCTGAAGGTGACCCCGAGCCACCTTGCGCTCTGGCTGCAGGGCATCGAGACGCCGCCGGGAGACATCTTCCTGCAGGCGGTGGACCTCGTGATGGAGGTGAGCTCTCCGCAGCGGCCGGGACGCGCGTCCTGAGCGCGAGGTCCTGAAGCGGTCGCGGCGCTCCTGCTGCCGGACGCTACAGCACGACCAGCGTGACGAGCAGCAGCATGAAGCCCATGCCGAAAATGTCGGTGATGGTGAGCACGAAAAGGCCCGAGGCCGTGGCCGGGTCGGCGCCGAAGCGGCGCACCGCGAGCGGCACCAGGGTGCCGAGGAGGCAGCTCACGACGCAGGCGACGACCATGGCCACGCACAGGAGCATGCCGAGGAGAAGCGGGTTGTCCTGGCCCCCGGCCATGGCGAAGCCCACCATGGCGATGGCGGCGACGATCCCGGTCAGCAGCCCGTTCAGCGCTCCGAGCTTCACCTCCTTGCCGAGCAGCGCGCGCACCGGGTGGCGCTCGAGGTCGCCCAGCGTGATGCCGCGCAGCGTGATGGCGAGGGCCTGACAGCCGTTGTTGCCGGCGAGGCAGGAGAGCACCGGCAGGAAGGCGGCGAGCACCACGATCTTCTCGATGGTGGCGTCGAAGGTGCTCACCACGAAGGCGGTGCCGAAGGCGGTGAAAAGGTTGACCTGCAGCCAGGGGTGGCGCATGCGCAGCGCCTTCCACAGCGGGGTGTCGACGCGCTCCTCCTTGTCCACGCCCACCAGGCTCCCGGCCTGCAGCGAGATCTGCACGGCCTGCGCCTCGAAGAGCGACTGACCGCGGACCAGCCCGATCAGGCGGCCGTCGCCGTCGGTGACGGGGTAGGCTGGATAGTGCCGGTGGAGCACCTCGCGCATCGCCTCCTCGAGCGTCATCGCCGGGCGCAGCACGAAGGGCTCGCGCAGCATCACCGCGTCGAGGCGCTGCTCGGGCGCGCTGAAGAGCAGGTCGCGCATCGTCACCACGCCCTGCAGCCGCTCCTCGGCGTCGATCACGTAGATGTAGGTCACGAGCGAGTCGCGCACCAGGGCGCGCAGCGTCTCGATGGTCTCGCCCACCGTGGCGTCGGCCGGGAAGGCGCCGACCACCGGCTCCATCATGCGGCCGATGGAGCCGGGCTCGTAGAACGCGTTGCGCTGCCACTGGCGCGCCACCGGCTCCGGCGCGGCGGCGAAGACGCGCTCGCGCACATCGTCGGCCAGCGCCTCGAGCACGCTCATCGCGAACCCCGGCGACAGGCGCATCAGTGCCCCCGCGGCCTCGGTGCCGCTCGAGCGCGCGAGCAGCGCCGCCGCGCCGCCGGCCGAGCGCGCCTTGATCTCGTCCGCAAGCTCCATGACCCCCCCTGTTTTTGTCAGTCCCTGCCGTCAGGGCCTGCCGTCACTCCCAATGATAGGCGATGCGAAGCTGCGCGAAGTTGATGCCGGGGTTGGGGCGGCGAAGGCCGCCATTGGACAGGTGCTGCAGGCGCAAGCCCGCGTCCCAGCGATAGCGCTCGCCGAAGCGCAGCCCGGCGCCGAGGTGGTCGCCGAACTGGAAGCGCGTGCTGAAGATGCGATCGGAGCTCACGCGCAGGTTCGAGAGGGCGTGAAAGCCGATCGCCGCTTCCACGTACGGAATGGCGCGACCGCGCCGTGCGCGTTCCAGGCGAAATACGGGCGTCAGGCTCAGGTCCCACACCGGGTCGCGTCCGCCGCTCCAGCGCCCGAGCTGCACGTCCCAGTAGGCGCCGAGCGTCCAGGATCGCTCAGCGAACCAGCGGTGCGGCCAGGTCCACTGCAGGCCCGCGCGCCAGAGATCGGTGCGGTCGTTGCCGCGGCCGGCCTCGAAGGAGACGCCGTCGAGCGCGGCCGCGGGGCCGGCGAGCGCGAGCGCGGCCGCCAGCACCGTTTTTCGTATCATTGGGTGGATTCGACCCCAGGAACTCATGGCCCAATACGTTTACACGATGCGCCGGGTGGGCAAGGTGGTGCCGCCCAAGCGCACTATTCTCAAGAACATTTCGCTCAATTTCTTCCCGGGCGCCAAGATCGGGGTGCTCGGCCTGAACGGCTCGGGCAAGTCGACGCTGCTGCGCATCATGGCCGGCGTGGACGACAACTACGAAGGCGAGGTCGTGCGCATGCCGGGCATCCGGGTGGGCTATCTGGAGCAGGAGCCCCGCCTCGAGCCGGGCAAGACCGTGCGCGAGGCCGTGGAGGAGGCGCTCGGCGACGTCGCCGCGGCGAAGAAGCGCCTGGACGAGGTCTATGCGGCCTACGCCGAGCCGGATGCGGACTTCGACAAGCTGGCCGAGGAGCAGGCGAAGCTCGAGGCGATGATCGCCTCGGGCGGCGCCGACGAGCTCGAGGTGGCGGCCGACGCGCTGCGCCTGCCGCCGTGGGAGGCGAAGGTCGACCACCTGTCCGGCGGCGAGAAGCGGCGCGTCGCGCTCTGCCGGCTGCTGCTGTCCAAGCCGGACCTGCTGCTGCTGGACGAGCCCACCAACCATCTCGACGCCGAGAGCGTGGAATGGCTCGAGCAGTTCCTGCACCGGTTCCCCGGCACGGTGGTGGCGGTGACCCACGACCGCTACTTCCTCGACAACGTCGCCGGCTGGATCCTCGAGCTCGACCGCGGCTACGGCATTCCCTGGGAAGGCAACTACTCGAGCTGGCTCGAGCAGAAGGAAAAGCGCCTGCAGGTGGAGGCGGCGCAGGAAGCCGCGCGCATCAAGGCGATGCAGGCCGAGCTGGAATGGGTGCGCCAGAACCCGAAGGGCCGCCAGGCGAAGTCCAAGGCGCGCCTTGCGCGCTTCGAGGAGCTGTCGCAATACGAGCACCAGGCGCGCAACGAGACCAAGGAGATCTTCATCCCGGTGGCCGAGCGGCTGGGCAATGAGGTGATCGAGCTCGACCGGGTCTCGAAGGGCTACGGCGAGCGCCTGCTCATCGACAAGCTCTCCCTCAAGATTCCGCCGGGAGCCATCGTGGGCATCATCGGGCCGAACGGCGCCGGCAAGTCCACGCTCTTCCGGATGCTCGTGAAGAAGGAGAAGCCCGATTCGGGCAAGATCAGGATCGGCGCGACGGTGAAGCTCGGTCACGTCGACCAGTCGCGCGACGAGCTCGCCGCCGACAAGACGGTCTGGGAGGACGTCTCCGGCGGGCAGGATGTGATCGCGGTGGGCAAGTTCGAGATGCCCTCGCGCGCCTACCTCGCGCGCTTCAACTTCCGCGGCGCCGACCAGCAGAAGCGTGTCGGGAGCCTCTCGGGCGGCGAGCGTGGGCGCCTGCATCTTGCCAAGATGCTGGTCTCCGGCGCCAACGTGCTGCTGCTCGACGAGCCCTCCAACGACCTCGATGTCGAGACCCTGCGGGCGCTGGAAGAGGCGCTGCTCGACTTCGCCGGCTCGGTGCTGGTGATCTCGCACGATCGCTGGTTCCTCGACCGTATCGCCACCCACATCCTCGCCTTCGAAGGCGACTCGCAGGCGGTGTTCTTCGACGGCAACTACCAGGAATACGAGGCCGACAAGCGCAAGCGCCTGGGGGAGGAAGCCGCGCGCCCGCACCGCATCAAGTTCAAGCCGCTGAAGAGCTGAGCGGGGCTGACCGGGGACGGAGCCCGGGCTCCGTCCCCGCGGGCCTCGAGGGGAAGCATGGAGTACTGGAACTACGTGGTGCTGATCGGCGCGGCGCTGCTCCTCGTGAGCATCGTCGCGAGCGACATCTCGTCGCGCATCGGCGCGCCGCTGCTGCTCGTGTTCCTGCTCCTGGGTATGGCCGCCGGCGAGGACGGGCCGGGGGGCATCCGCTTCGACGACCTCGATACCGCCTACATCGTCGGCACCCTGGCGCTGGCGGTGATCATCTTCGACGGCGGGCTGCGCACGCAGCGCGCCACCTTCCGGGTGGCCCTTTGGCCGGCCATCAGCCTCGCCACCCTGGGTGTTCTGCTCACCGCGGTCTTCCTCGGGCTTTTTGCCGCTTGGGTGCTCGGCGTGCCGCTGCTGCAGGGGCTCCTGCTCGGGGCGATCGTCGGCTCGACCGACGCCGCCGCCGTGTTCGCCATCCTGCGCACCAAGGGTGCCGCGCTCAAGCAGCGCGTGGCGGCGACGCTCGAGATCGAGTCGGGCAGCAACGACCCGATGGCCGTCTTCCTGACCGTGGCGCTGCTCGAGCTGCTCGCCGCCGGGGGCGGCGAGCAGCTCGAGCA
>DATLGR010000292.1:0-7280 GCA_035540415.1 Burkholderiales bacterium
TGCCGGTGATGAGCGTGACCCCGCCGTCGCGGATGTGCCCGGGTTCGAAGCGAGGCGCCGGGAGAGCGAGGCGCGGGGCCGGCTGCGCGGCCTGGGCATCGGCAGCTACCTCGAGGTGACCGCGCCGCCGGGCAAGGAAATGGGCGCGATCCGCTTCGAGGGCGACGGCGGGGTCACGCTCATCACCGGCACGCTCGACTACGGCCAGGGCCACGCGGCGGCGTTCTCGCAGGTGCTCGCGGCGCAGCTCGGCGTCGCGCCCGCGCGCATGCGCCTGGTGCAGGGCGACTCCGACGCGCTGGTGCTCGGCGGCGGCACCGGCGGCTCGCGCTCCATCATGCTGAGCGGCGCCGCGATCGTCGAGGCGGCGGCGCAGGTCATCGCCAAGGGCAAGGAGGCCGCCGCCGAGGCGCTCGAGGCTGCCGCGGCCGACATCGAGTTCGCCGGCGGGCGCTTCGTGGTGGCGGGCACCGACCGCTCGATTTCGCTCGAGGAGCTCGCGCGGCGCGCGAGCCTCGACGTGACCCACGTGAGCAGCGCCATCGAGTCGGCGTTCCCCAACGGCTGCCACGTCGCCGAGGTGGAGATCGACCGCGAGACCGGCGCCGTCGAGGTCGTGCGCTACCACTCGGTCAACGACTTCGGCACGGTGGTGAACCCGATGCTCGTCGAGGGCCAGGTGCACGGCGGCGTGGTGCAGGGCCTCGGCCAGTGCCTGATGGAGGAGGCGCGCTACGACGAGAGCGGCCAGCTCCTCACCGGCTCGTTCATGGACTACGCGCTGCCGCGCGCCGCCGACATCGGCGCGCCGATCGGCTGGCAGAGCCATCCGGTGCCGGCGCGCACCAATCCGCTCGGCGCCAAGGGCTGCGGCGAGGCGGGCTGCGCCGGCGCGATGACCTCGGTGATGAACGCCATCGTCGATGCGCTCGCGCCGCTCGGCATCCGGCACTTCGACATGCCGGCCACGCCGCTGCGCGTGTGGCAGGCGATGCACGCGGCGCCAGCTGTCGCCGCCGCGCGACGCGCTCGCTAGCCGCTGTTGTTTTTTGGCCGGATGGCAAGAGCGGACCATGCTGGTTCGCCGGCCTCGGTGGATGCGCGGCGCGGCGGCGCGCTACGTTGGGCCATGGACGAAGAGATCCGGTATCGCGTCTGTCCGCAGCGCAACGTCGCGGCGGCGTTCCAGCGCTTCATCGGTCCCGACTCGGGCGGCCTCGAGCGCTTCTTCGATTCGCCCCTCGAGCGCGAGCGCTTCTTCGGCCGCGCCTGGCCGGTGCGCACCGTGGCCGTCGAGAGCATGCGCGAAGCCACGCAGGAGCTGCTCGTACCGGGCGCGCGGGCCCTGCGCCGGCGCGCCCGCGACGCGGCGCTCGCCGCGCTCGCCTGGGCCCTCGGCGTCGCGCTGTGGGCCTATAAGTATGAACGGGGTCAGACCCCGCGGCGGGGTCTGACCCCGATTTCCGTTTCATTCCTGCGGCGGTTTCAGACGGCGTTTCCGCTGTAACGCGGGCGGCGCGCGCCGAAACGAGCGCGCAAGGCGCGGCGGCGAGACTGGCGGGGCAGTGCAGATTTGCTCAACCACTCAACCGACCTGAAAGGAATGACCATGAAACGCCTCATCGCCGCCGTCTCCCTCGCCGTGCTTGCCGCGCCCGCGTTCGCCTCGCCCTTCGAGCAGAACCAGCTCGACCGCGCGCTGCCGACCATCGACAGCCGCGTCGACGGCGCCGCCGCCGGCGGCTCGTATGCCGAAAGCGTGTGGGCCGACAACCACGCGTTCGTCTCGCCGGCGCAGTAACGTGAAACCGAAAGGGCCCGCCTCGGCGGGCCCCGGTAACGTAAAACCAGAGGGCCCGCTGCGGCGGGCCCTCTAGGCTTTCGCCGCTAGTAGGGCAGGCCTACGTAGTTCTCCGCGAGCGCGGTCTGCGCGGCGCTCGACCCGGCGATGTAATCGAGCTCGGCGAGCTGCATGCGCCGGCCGAAGTCGCCTTCCTCCGGAAAGCGGTGCAGCAGCTTCGTCATCCACCACGAGAAGCGCTCGGCCTTCCACACGCGCGCCAGCGCGCGCGCCGAGTAGTGCGCGAGCTCCGTCTCATCGCCGCGGTAGCGGGCGATGAGCGACTCGGCGAGGTAGTGCACGTCGCTCGCCGCGAGGTTGAGGCCCTTGGCGCCCGTGGGCGGCACGATGTGCGCGGCGTCGCCCGCGAGCAGCAGCCGCCCGAACGACAGCGGCTCGGCGACGAAGCTGCGCAGCGGCGCGATGCTCTTCTCGATGGAGGGCCCCGTGCGCAGGCGCGCCGCGGCCTCCGCCGGCAGGCGCAGGCGGAGCTCCTTCCAGAAGCGCTCGTCGGGCCACTCCTCGACCTGCTCGGAAAGCGAGCACTGCACGTAGTAGCGGCTGCGCGTGCGGCTGCGCATGCTGCAGAGCGCGAAGCCGCGCTCGTGCGACACGTAGATCAGCTCCTCCGACACCGGCGGCGTGTCCGACAGGAGGCCGAGCCAGCCGAAGGGGTACACGCGCTCGTAGGTGCGGATCGCCCGCGGCGGCACCGAGGCGCGCGAGACGCCGTGAAAGCCGTCGCAGCCGGCGATGAAATCGCATTCGACCGCCTGGCCGCCGTTGTAGGTGACGCGGGGGCGCGAGGCGTCGAAGTCGTGCAGCGCGACCTCCTTCGCCTCGAACACGAGCGGCGCCCCGGCCGCGGCGCGCGCCTCGATCAGGTCCTTGGTGACTTCGGTCTGGCCGTAGACCGTGACCGCGCGCCCGGTGAGGCGCTGCAGGTCGATGCGATGGCGCGCGCCGTCGAAGGCGAGCTCGAAGCCCTCGTGCACCAGGCCCTCGGCGTGCAGCCGCGCCGCCACCCCGGCGCGCTCGAGCAGCCCGACCGTGCCCGCCTCGAGCACCCCGGCGCGGACCCGCGCGAGCACGTACTCGCGCGAGCGCGCCTCGAGGATCACGGTGTCGATGCCCGCGCGGTGCAGCAGCTGGCCGAGCAGCAGCCCCGCCGGCCCCGCCCCGATGATCGCCACCTGTACGCGCACCGCCCGATTCTACGGCGGGGACGGAGCCCGGGCTGCGTCCCCGGGTGCTCGACCGCGCGCCGACCGCTAATCGAGGCGGATGCCCATCTCCTTCACCGCCCTGCCCCAGTAATCGGCTTCCTCGCGAAAGCGGCGTGCGGTTTCCTCGGGAGTGGTGCCCACGGCGCTGATGCCGAGCTTGCGGAAGCGCTCCTGTACAGGCGCAGACTCAAGCGCGGCGCGAAGCGCGCCGTACAGCGTTTTCACCGCCTCCGGCGGCGTTCCCTTCGGAACGCCGACGCCCCACCAATTGCTGGCGCGGATGTCGCCGAGCCCGGCTTCCTCGAACGTCGGCGTCTCGGGCAGCACGTCGAGGCGCCGCGGCGTGGACACCGCCACCGCGCGCAGTGCGCCAGACTGCACGTGCGGCACGCCGAGCCCCGCGCCGACGAGGTACATGTGCACCTCGCCGGCAATGAGCGCCTGGATGGCCGGCGCCGCGCCCTTGTAAGGCACGTGCGTCATGTCAAGGCCGCGCGTGCGACTGATGAGCGCCGCCGAAAGATGCGGCGTGGTGCCGGCGCCCGGGGAGCCGAAATTGAGCTTGCCCTTGTGTGAGCGCGCATACTGCACGAATTCCTTGAAGCTCTGTGCAGGCAGCTTCGCATGGATGAACACGACCGACGGCACATCGACGAGGATCGTCACCGGCGTGAGCTTCTCCAGCGGATCGAAGCCCATGCCGCTGTAGAGAAACTGGTTGATGACGAAGTTGTTGGTCGCGCCGACAAGCACCGTGTAGCCGTCGGGCTCGGCGTTCGCCACCGCGGCAGTGCCGATGTTGCCGCCGGCACCCGGGCGGTTGTCGACCACGAGCGGCTGCCCGAGCCTCGGCCGCATCTCTTCGACCAGCAAGCGCGACACCACGTCGCCCATCGCGCCAGGCGCGTAGGGGACGACAACGCGCAGCGGCCGCTCGGGATATTGCGCGAGCGCTGCCGCCGGGGCGAGCAGCCAGACAACCGCAAAGGCGATCAGCTTCTTCATAGGTCGATCCTCATGAGGTCATTCGCAATGGCGAGCGGGCCGCTGTAGTGCTTGCGGATGTCGCGCACGACGCTCTCCATGAACGCCGGGCCCACCAGCTCGATCGGCATGTGCTTCGCCAACGACTTCTTTAGAATGGGGCTGGTGGTATCGAAGTGACCGAAGTGGGTGGCGACCAAGCTCTTCACTCCAGCGCGTGTTGCGAGCTTGCCGAGCTCGGTTGGCGAAGTATGCGCGTAGGTGCCGATCTGCACCTTCTTGCGGAATTCCAGTGCTTCTTCGGGAAATGTGCACTCGTGGATCAGCACGTCGGCGCCGCGCGCAAGGCGCGCCATCGCCTCGCACGGCGCAGTGTCGCCGGAAAAGGCGATCACCTTGCCGGCGGCCTCGATGCGAAAGCCGAAGCAGTGCAGGAGCTCGGGCGCGATGTGCTCGACGTAGTCGGCGTGTACCTTCACCACGCCGTCGTCGAAGATGAGGCCCGGGCCGAACTCGCGCACCTCGGGACGCACCATCTCGATCGACTCGGCGCGCTGCCGGTACGCGGCACGCGCGCGGATGTCGGCCTGGAAGGCTCCGTCTTCCAGCAAGTGGCCAATGAAGCTGCGGGTTCCCGGCGGCCCGTGAATCACGGGCTTCGTCGTGCGGTTCATCATCCACGTCGAGATGACGAAATAGCCGGCGTCCTCGATGTGGTCGAAGTGAAGATGGCTGATGAAGACGTGGTTGATCTCGGCCGGATCGATGTGCGCGCGCACCAGCTGACGCGTGGTGCCGTGGCCGATGTCGAGCAGGTAATGCTGGCCGCCGACGGTGAGCGCAATGCCCGAGTGCCCGCGGTCGGGGTCGACAAGCGCCGCGCCGGTGCCGAGCAGGGTTATGCGAACCGGAGGCATGAGCGACCCTACCCCTTGCAGAAGGATGGCGACAAATGCGAGATTTCACGGCGTGAAATCCGGGACGAAGCGCATCGCGGCGCTCGCGCGCGGCCTCGAGGTGCTGCGCGCGGTCTACGGGCGGCCGGGCGCTTCGCTGCACGAGCTGCACGGCGCGACCGGCCTCGCCAAGGCCACGCTGCTGCGCGCGCTGCGCACGCTGGAGGACCGAGGCTTCGTCGCGCGCCGCCTGGCCGATGGCGCCTATTTGCCGGTCCCGCTCGCCGCCGCGGCGGCGCCTTCGCCGATCGCCGAGGCGGCCGGGCCTGCGCTCGAGACGCTCGCACGTACGATCGCCTGGCCGACCGATCTTGGCGTTCGCGACGGTCGCTCGATGGTGGTGCTGGAGAGCAACCGCCGGCTGTCACCCATTCGGGTCAACCGCCAAGCGCTCGGGGCGCGGCCCCATATGCTGTGGTCGGCGATGGGCCGCGCCTACCTCGCGTTCTGCCCTCCCGCTGAGCGGGAGGAGATCCTTGCGCTTTTGCGCGCCTCCAACGCGCCCGAGGATCGCGTCGCGCGCGACCGCCGAGCCTTGGACCGGCTGCTCGGGGAGACGCGGGCGCGCGGCTACGGCGTGCGCGACCCGCGATACGGCGTGCTCGACGTCGGGCGCGCGCGCCAGGTCTCGGCGATTGCCGTCCCGGTGCGCCGCGGCGAGAGCGTCGCAGCCTGCCTGAATTGCGTCTGGCTCGTGGACGTGCTGGACGAAGCGGCGGTGGTCGAGCGCCACCTGCCTGCGCTGCAGGCCGCGGCGAGCGACATCGCTGCAAAGCTCCGAAGGCTGAAGCCAACCGGGGACGGAGCCCGGGCTGCGTCCCCGGTACACTGCCCGCCATGAACCTCGAGAAGGTGGTGTTCGGGTTTTTCATCGTGCTCGCCGCGACGCTCAACTTCGGCTTCGTGTACGGCGAGGTGGACAACCCGGCGCACCACGACCGCTGGGAGTTCTTCGCGGCGTTCGTGGTGAACATCGTCGCCACGGTGCTCAAGCTCGGCGACCGCACGCAGGTGGGGGCGATCCACCTCGCCACCAGCCTGGTGGCGGTGCTGCAGCTCGCGGCGGCGGCGCTGGTGTGGTTCTTCGACGGCACCACGGTGATGATCGTGTCGCTCGCGGCCGGGGCGCTGCTCGCGAACGTGGTTTCGGTGGTGATCCTCATCGCGGAAACGGTCGCGCAGCGCCGCTAGATGGACAGCGTGCCGTTCTTCCTCGCGCTGCGCCGGCTGCGCGCGCCGATCCTCGCGCTGATCGCGGTGTTCGCGCTCAGCATCGTCGCCCTGGTGCTCGTGCCCGGGGTCGACGCCGAGGGCCGGCGCTGGCACTTCACGCTCACCCAGGCGCTCTACTTCATCGCGTACACCGCGACTACCATCGGCTTCGGCGAGATCCCGCACGACTTCACCGATGCGCAGCGCCTGCTGGTGACGGCGATCATCTTCGCCTCGGTGCTCGGCTGGGCCTACCTGCTCGCGAGCCTGCTCGCCCTGGCGCGCGACCGCGCGTTCCGCGCCTCGCGCGTCGAGGCGCGCTTTCGCCGCCAGGTGGCGGCGCTCGGCGAGCCCTTCTACCTCATCTGCGGCTTCGGCGAGACCGGCCTGCTGGTCGGGCGGGCGCTCGACACGCTGCGCCAGCGCTTCGTGGTGGTGGACATCGATGCGCAGCGCGTGGAGGCGTCGCAGCTCATCGACCTGTCGCAGCCTCCGCCGGCGCTCACCGGCGACGCGCGCCTGCCCGAGAACCTGCTCGCCGCGGGCCTCGCCCGCCCCGAGTGCCGCGGGGTGCTCGCGCTCACCAACGACGACCAGGCCAATCTCGCCGTGGCGATGGCGGTGCGGCTGCTGCATCCCGACATCCCGGTGCTCGCGCGCGCGATGAGCCGCGATACCGCGGCCAACATGGCCTCGTTCGGCACCGACCACATCATCAATCCATTCGCCAAGTTCGGCGACTACCTCACGCTCGCCATCGCTTCGCCGGGGAGCTACCGGCTGCTCTCCTGGCTCACCGGCCTGCCGGGGACCACGCTCAAGCCCGAGACCGCGCCGCCGCGCGGGCCCTGGATCGTGTGCGGCTACGGCCGCTTCGGGCGCGAGGTGGTGCAGGCCTGCCGCGGCCACGGCCTCGAGGTGACCGTGATCGACCCGGAGGAGCGGCCCGCCGACGGGCTCGTCACGGTGCGCGGCCTGGGCACCGAGGCGCCGTCGCTGATCGGCGCGGGCGTGCGCGAGGCGGTGGGCATCGTCGCGGGCACCGACGACGACATCGCCAAC
>DATLGR010000293.1:0-1866 GCA_035540415.1 Burkholderiales bacterium
GCGTCGGAGGGCACGCCGACGCGGCGCATCAGCCCGAAGAGGGTGGCATACGCGCCCACGAGGATGTGCTGGCCGTTGTCGAGCGCGATGCCGTGCGAGAGCACGCGCCGCGCGCGCCCGCCCGGCACGGCGAGCGACTCGAAGACGCTGACCGCGATGCCGCGATCGACCAGCGTCACCGCGGCGGCCATGCCGGCATAGCCGGCGCCGACGATCGCTACCCGCGCACCCATGTGCGCCAGGCGATCCAGAACTTTCGCAGCGGCGTAAGCGAAGTGCGCCGCTCGAGGACGCGGAAGCCGTCGCGCGCGATCTCCTCGAGCAGCGTGCGATAGATGGCCGCCATGATGAGCCCCGGGCGCTGCGCGCGGCGATCCTCGCGGGGCAGCGCGTCGAGCGCCTTGCCGTAGTAGGCGCGCGCGCGCTCGGCCTCGAACTGCATGAGGGCGGTGAATTGCCCGGTCTGGCGCCCTCTCAGGATGTCTTCCGCGGGCACCTCGAAGCGGCGCAGGTCCTCCATCGGCAGGTAGATGCGGTTCTTGCGCGCGTCCTCGCCCACGTCGCGGATGATGTTGGTGAGCTGGAAGGCGATGCCGAGGTTTTCGGCGTAGTGCAGCGTGCCGCGGTCGCGGTAGCCGAAGATGCCGGCGGCGAGCACGCCGACCACGCCGGCCACGCGATGACAGTAGCGCTGCAGGTTCGGCCAGTCCAGGTAGCGCGACTGCGTGAGGTCCATCTCCATGCCGTCGATGACCTCGCTCAAGCGCTCGCGCGTGATCCCGAAGGCTGCGGTGTGGGGCTGCAGTGCCTGCGTCACCGGGTGCTGCGGGGTACCTCCGTAGAGATTGGCGAGCTCCAGGCGCCACCATGCAAGCTTGGCGGAGGCGATCTGGGCATCGCTCGCCTCGTCCACGGCGTCGTCGACCTCGCGGCAGAAGGCATAGAGCGCCGTGATCGCGCGCCGGCGCGTCGGCGGCAGGAACAGGAACGAGTAATAGAAGCTCGAGCCGCTGGCCGCGGCCTTCTGCTGGCAGTACGCGTCGGGCGTCACAGCGCCCTTAATAGCAGAAGCGGCCAGTCGAGCGCTCGCAGCACGGGCCGGCGCCGGAACACATCGTACCCGGCACGCTCGATCTTCTCGAGGATGCGCAGGCCTCCTTGCACGGTGGCGCGGATCTCGAGGCCGACACGGCCGGGCAGCCGGCGGGCGAGGGGCGCTCCGGCGAGCATGAGGATGCGGCTGCGCGCGACCTGCTCCCGCAGCAGGCCGCGCCATGCCGCGTCGCAGCGCCGATCGGCGAGGTGGCGCTCGGTTACGCCGTGACGCGCCATGTCCTGCTGGGGCAGATAGATGCGCCGGTCGCGCCGGTAATCGATGTCGACGTCCTGCCAGAAATTGATGAGCTGCAGCGCCGAGCAGATGGCGTCGGACTGGCCCATGTCTGAATCAGTCGTTCGTTTGAACAGGTGCAGCAGCAGGCGTCCGATGGGGTTCGCCGAGCGCCGGCAATAGTCCAGAACTTCGGCATAGCTTTCATAGCGCTTGATGCGCACATCCTGCTCGAAGGCGTCGAGCAGATCGAGAAAGGGCTGCACCGGCAGCGCATAGGCACGAACGATGCGTGCGAGCTCGGCGAACAGCGGGCTCTCCGGCACCGCGCCGCGCTCGATCTCCGCGAGGCGCTCCCGGTAGCCATTTAACTTGAGGAGCCGTATATCCGGCGGATCGTCCCCCTCGTCGGCAAGATCGTCGGCGCTGCGCGCAAACCGGTAGATGACCGTGACCGGCTCGCGCAGCTGCGCGGGAAGGAGCAGCGACGCGACCGGGAAGTTTTCGTAATGGCCGACCGCCACGCTGGTTATAAT
>DATLGR010000294.1:0-3511 GCA_035540415.1 Burkholderiales bacterium
CAGCCGAGCCATTCCCCCGGCGGCGCTCGAGCGGCCGCCGGGGGAATGGCTCGGCTGCGGCAGCGGATTCGCCGAGTACGGGAACCTGGGACTCGAGCGCGTGCAGCCCGAAGTCCATCCGAGCGCCTTCGCGGTGGCGCGGCTCGCCGCGCCGCGCCTCGCGGCCGGCGAAGGCGTGGACCCGGCGCTCGCGGCGCCGCGGTACCTGCGCGACAAGGTGGCCTATACGCAAGCGGAGCTGCGCGGGCGATGAGCGCCGTTCTCAAGGAGCCGCCGCGGCTCGGCGTGATGCTCGAGGAGCACCTCGACGAGGTGCTCGCCATCGAGAACGCGGTCTACAGCCACCCCTGGACGCGCGGCAACTTCCAGGACTCGCTGCGCGCGGGATACGACTGCCGCACCTGGCGCGTGCACGGGGAGCTCGTCGGCTACTTCGTTCTGCTCGCCGCGGCCGGCGAGGCGCATCTTCTCAACCTGTCCATCGCGGCGGCCTGGCAGCGCCGCGGTCACGGCCGCGCGCTGCTGCGCGCCGCGGTGGAGGTGGCGCGCCGGCGCGGCGCGAAGAGCGTCTACCTGGAGGTCCGGCCGAGCAACGCCGCGGCGCAGGCGCTCTATGCCGGGTTCGGCTTCCGGCGCATCGCCGTGCGGCGCGGCTACTACCCCGCGCCGGGCGGGCGCGAGGATGCGCTCGTCTACACGCTGGCGCTGCCATGACCCGGCGCCTCGAAGTGCTCGCCGAGATGGGCCTTGCCCCCGTATGGCGGCTGCGCCGCGCGGCCGCGAAGCCCGGCTGGATCGAGCTGAAGCAGGCGGTCTCGGGCTGCACCGCGTGCGCGCTGCACCAGACGCGCACCCAGACGGTTTTCGGCGTGGGCGACGAGAGCGCCGACTGGATGATCGTGGGCGAAGCGCCGGGGGCGGAGGAAGACCGGCTCGGCGACCCCTTCGTGGGCCAGGCCGGAAAGCTCCTCGACAACATGCTGGCGGCGCTCGGCCTCGAGCGGGGGCGCAATGTCTACATCGCCAACGTGCTCAAGTGCCGTCCGCCGGGCAACCGCAATCCGCAGCCCGAGGAGGTGGCGAAGTGCACGCCGCACCTGGAGCGGCAGATCGAGCTGGTGCGGCCGAAGCTCATCCTCGCCATGGGGCGCTTCGCGGCGCAGACCTTGCTCGCGAGCGACGCGAGCATCGCCGCCTTGCGCGGCCAGGTGCACCGCCATGCCGGCGTGCCGCTCATCGTGACCTACCACCCCGCGTACCTGCTGCGCACGCTGCCGGACAAGGCCAAGGCCTGGGCCGACCTCGTGTTCGCCCGCCGCACGATGGCGCAGCTCTAGTGAACCTTGTGCGGGACTTCGGCCCGCGCGAAGGCGAGCAGGCGCTCCACCTCCTCCGCATGCAGGCGCCGGTTGCGCCAGTACCAGAACTGCACCACGGTCATGGTGGCGGCGACGAACAGGCCGAACGCCGCGATGACGGCATAGATGGAATACCCCGCGCCGAGCAGCAGGGAGTAGAGCGCGATCATGAGCAGGATCGAGGCGTTCTCGTTGAAGTTCTGCACGGCGATGGAGCGCCCGGCGCCCACGAGGTGGTGGCCGCGGTGCTGCAGCAGCGCGTTCATCGGCACGACGAAGAAGCCGGCCAGGCCGCCGATCAGCACCATGAGGACGATCGCCACCCACACCTGGCTCACCAGGTTCATGCCGATCACGCCCAGCCCCATCAGGATGCCGAGCGGGATCACGCGCACCGAGCGGTCGAGCGCCACCCACATTGAGGCCACCACGGCGCCGACCGCGATGCCGACGGCGGTGACGCCCTGCAGGATGGCGGCCCTGGACAGATCGAAGCCCAGCGCGGCGCGGGCCCACTCGATGACGATGAACTGCAGCGTGGCGCCGGCGCCCCAGAAGAGCGTGGTCACGGCGAGCGAGATCTGCCCCAGCCGGTCCTTCCACAGGCGCGCGACGCAGCGTGAGAAGTCCTTGAGCGTCTCCGCCGGGTGGCGCGGCAGCGGCTTGAGCGCCACGCCGGTGCGCGGCACGCCGAGGTTGAAGAGCGCCGCGAGCGCGTAGATCACGACGATGATCGCGATCGCGGCCTCGGCCGCGGTGTGGATCGGCGTGTCGATGAACGGCAGGTCGAGCTCGAGCAGCGCGCCCGACACGCGTGCATGGATGAGCAGGCCGCCGAGCACCGTGCCGAGGATGATGGAGGCGACGGTGAGCCCCTCGATCCAGCCGTTGGCGACCACGAGCTTGCGGTGCGGCAGGTACTCGGTGAGGATGCCGTACTTCGCCGGGGAATAGGCCGCGGCGCCCAGCCCGACGATGGCATACGCGAGCAGCGGCCCGGTGCCCCCGAGCATCGCCAGGCAGCCGGCGATCTTGATGGTGTTGGCGATCAGCATGACCTGGCCCTTGGGCAGCCGATCGGCGAAGGCCCCGACGTAGGGCGCGAGCAGCACGTACGACACCACGAAAAAGAACTTCAGGTACGGCGTGAGCCAGCTGGGCGCATCGGCCTGCATCAGCAACGCGATGGCGGCGACCAGCAGCGCGTTGTCGGCGAGCGACGAGAAAAACTGCGCCGCCATGATGATGTAGAAGCCGGAGGACATTGCGCCTGTTCTTTCGGGGCGGGGCTTTATAGCACAATAGGCCTCCTGCTCATGCCCCGTCCGATCCGCGCGTCGATCTCCTCGAGCGCCCTCGCGCATAACCTGGCGGTGGCCCGGGCGCACGCGGGCAGCGCCCGCGTCTGGGCGATCCTCAAGGCGAACGCCTACGGCCATGGCATCGAACGGGCTGCGCGCGCGCTCGCGGCGGCGGACGGCTTCGGCGTGCTCGACTTCGACGAGGCGGCCCGGCTGCGCTCGGCCGGGGTTCGCAAGCCCATTCTCATGCTCGAGGGCTGCTTCGAGCCCGCCGACGTGCCGCAGCTCGCCGAGCGTGCCCTGACGCCGGTGGTGCACCAGCCCGCGCAGGTGGCGATGCTCGCGGCGCTGCGCGCGCCAAGCGACGTCTACCTCAAGGTGAACAGCGGCATGAACCGCCTCGGGTTCGGCGCCGACGAGCTGCCCGGCGCCTATGCGGCGCTGCGCGCCAACCCGCGTGTGCGCGCCATCACCCTGATGACGCATTTTGCCGACGCCGACGGCGCCGCCGGCATCGCCGAGCAGCGCAGCCGCTTCGACGCGATGGTGCGCCCGTATGGCGCGGCGCCGCGCTCGCTGGCGAACTCGGCGGCGCTGCTTCGCTTTGCCGAGGAGACGCGCGCCGATTGGGTGCGTCCCGGCATCATGCTCTACGGCGGCTCGCCGTTCGCCGAGCGCAGCGCCGCCGCGCTCGGCTTGAAGCCCGCCATGACGCTGCGCTCGCACATCATCGCCACCCAGCGCCTCGCCGCGGGCGAGCGCCTCGGCTACGGCTTCGCTTTCCAGGCGGCGCAGCCGCTCACGGTCGGAATCGTCGCCTGCGGCTATGCCGACGGCTATCCGCGCCACGCC
>DATLGR010000295.1:0-5628 GCA_035540415.1 Burkholderiales bacterium
CGGTGCACGCCGCGCGGCTGCTGGCGAAAGGCGACCTCACCGCCGAGGCGATCGAGCGGATGGAGCGCGACGCGGGCGCGGCGGTCGAGCAGATCGCCGCCACCGGCGTGGACGTCATCGCGTACTGCGACATGGTGACCACGTTCATCATGCAGGCGCGCTGGAACGAGTCCAACATGGCGCGCTTCTCGCAGGCGAGCGGCGTGGCGTGCCTCTCGGCGTGGACGGCGCTGCGCGACGCGCTCGCGGCCACCGGCGCGCGGCGCATCGCCCTGGGCACGCCGTATCCGCGCGCGATCCACGCGCGCGTGCCGCCGTTCTTCGAGGCGCAGGGCTTCGAGGTCCGCCGCGAGGCCACGCTCGACATCGTGGCGATGCACGAGGTGCCCGCCGTCGGCCCCGAGCGCCTCGAGGCGTTCGTGCGCAGCCTCGACCCTTCCGGCTGCGACGCGCTGGTGCTCCTCGCGACCGATCTGCCGACCTTCGCGAGCATCGCGGCGCTGGAGGCGGCCTACGGGGTGATGCTCCTCACCTCCAACCAGACGCTGCTCTGGCGCGCGCTCCGGGAGTTGCCCGCGGCGGGCCCGGTCGCCGGGCTCGGCCGGCTCTTCGCTACGCGAGATAGGGCGTAAGGTCGGCCGCCGCCTGCCCGCGGCGAATCGGCACGAGCTCCGCCGGGAAGTCCTGGCGGAAGCGGCCGCCTTCCGCGCGCACGCGCGCGAGGAAGTCGGGGAGGTGGCGCATGGCGCCGGTGGGCAGGTCGTGCAGCACGACGAGGCTCCAGGCCGTGGCGCGGCACTGGGCGAGCGCCGTGTCCACCCACCCCTGCGGGTCGGCCCAGTCGCGCGGCACCGCGTTCCACAGCACGCAGGTCATCTTCTCGCGCTCGAGCGTCTCGAGCGCGGCGCGGCTGAGCAGGTGCCGCCCGAGCGCGCCGCCGCGTCCGAAGGGCCGGAACAGCCGGTCGGGATGCGCGAGCGCGCCGATCAGCGCCTGCGTATCGAGGATCTCCGCGCGCGCGGCGTCGGCATCGGCGATCTCGCCGAGCGGCACCGTATGGCTCATGGTGTGGTTGCCGATCCAGTGGCCCTCGGCGTGGGCGCGCGCGGCGAGGGCGCGCCGCGCCGGCTGGGCGAGGTTCGAGCCGAGCACGAAGAACGTCGCCGCGACCGCCTCGCGCGCGAGCGTGTCCAGGACCTGCGGCGTCGTCGCGGGATCCGGGCCGTTGTCGAAGGTCAGCGTGACCTGCAGGGGGCTCAGCCCTTGTAGGTATCGAGCGCGATGCGCTCGCGCGCGAGCGCCGCGACCACCGGCGGCGCCTGCACCACGCGCTCGACGTAGGCGTGCAGCGCGGGGAAGGACCTGGGGTCGATGCCGCCGTAGCCCGCCCATCGCAGCAGCGTGAAGGCGTAGGCGTCGTGGAACGACACGCGGCTGCCGAACCAGTAGGGCGCGGCGCCCGCGCACCATTCCTGGAGGCGCTCGAGGGTGCCGCGATAGGTCTCGATCGCCTTGCGCTTCACTTCCGCCTTGCCCGCGTCGGTCTCGGCGAAGCGCTCCGGGAAGAACACGCGCGTGAAGGTGGTATGCGGCGTGCTGTTCATCCAGGCGAGCTGCGAGAGCGCCTGGACGCGCTGCCAGGGGTCGGTGGGCAGGAACCCGGCCTGCGGGAAGCGCCGGTCGAGCCAGTCGCAGATCGCCACGATCTGCGTGAGCGGCTTGCCCTCGACCACCAGCACCGGCACCTGCGCGCTCGGGTTCAGCGCGAGGAACTCCGGCGTGCGGTGCTCGCCGCGGTGCAGCTTGACGAGCTTCGGCTCGAACGGCGCCTGCGCCGCCTCGAGCGCGACATGCGGCACGAACGAGCAGGCGCCGGGGGCGAAGTACAGTTGCAGGGTCATGGGGGCTGGGCGATCGGTCCGCTAGCTTCCCTTGGCGCGCGTCATGAACACGAGGCGCTCGAAGAGGTGCACGTCCTGCTCGTTCTTGAGCAGCGCGCCGTGCAGCGGCGGGATGATGGTCTTGCGGTCCTTGGAGCGCAGGGCGTCGGGCGGGATGTCCTCGGCGAGCAGCAGCTTCAGCCAGTCGAGCAGCTCGGAGGTCGAGGGCTTCTTCTTCAGCCCCGGCACCTCGCGCACCTCGAAGAACACCTCGAGCGCCTCGCGCAGCAGCGAGCGCTTGAGGTTCGGGAAGTGCACGCCGACGATGCGCTCCATGGTTTCCTTGTCCGGGAAGCGGATGTAGTGGAAGAAGCAGCGCCGCAGGAACGCGTCGGGCAGCTCCTTCTCGTTGTTGGAGGTGATGAAAACGATCGGCCGGTGCTTCGCCCGGACCAGCTCGCGCGTCTCGTAGACGTAGAACTCCATGCGGTCGAGCTCGCGCAGGAGATCGTTCGGGAACTCGATGTCGGCCTTGTCGATCTCGTCGATCAGCAGCACCACCGGGCTCGCGGCGGTGAACGCCTGCCACAGCATCCCCTTGACGATGTAGTTGTGGATGTCGTGCACCCGCTCGTCCCCCAGCTGCGAGTCGCGCAGCCGGCTCACCGCGTCGTATTCGTACAGGCCCTGCTGCGCCTTGGTGGTGGACTTGATGTGCCACTCGAGCAGCGGCACGCCGAGCGCCTTCGCCACCTCGACCGCGAGCATGGTCTTGCCGGTGCCGGGCTCGCCTTTCACGAGCAGCGGGCGCTGCAGCGTGATTGCGGCGTTGACCGCGAGCGTCAGATCGTCGGTGGAAACGTAGCTCGCCGAGCCTTGGAAGCGCATGTCGGGCTTTCTCGCGGGAAAGGCGGGATTCTAGGTGATAAAACCGCCGGTTGAGAGCGCAGGGGCCATGCTTTAGAATCGCCCGCTTCCTACGTCCCGATCCATTACCAGAAAAAAACGGATGTCCAGAACCCTCCTCAGTGCAGTGCTCGGCGCGGCGCTCGCGCTCGGCGCGCAAGCCGCCCTTGCGCAGCCCAAGCCCCCGCCCGAGAAGGCGCCCACGGTGAAGGACGACCCGGCCGCGCGCCCCGAGCGCACGCTCGACAACCTGCTCGCGATGTGCGCCGGCTGTCACGGCATCCCCGGCTACCGCACGGCGTTCCCGGACGTCTACCACGTGCCCAAGATCTTCGGCCAGCAGCCCGCCTACCTCGTGGCCGCGCTCAAGGCCTACGCCTCCGGCGAGCGCTCGCATCCGTCGATGCGCGGCATCGCGGCGGGCCTGAGCGAGGAGGAGATGAAGCAGCTCGCCGAGTACTTCGGGAAGCCCGCCAAATGAGAATCTTCGCTTTCGCGCTGCCTTTCGCGCTGGCCGCCGCGCTCGCGGCGCCCTCCGCCGCCGACGCGCGCGGCAACCCGCAGGCCGGCCGCGCCAAGGCGGCGCAGGTGTGCGCCGCCTGCCACGGCCCGGAGGGAAACAAGCCTTCCGATGCCACCATGCCGATCCTCGCCGGGCAGCACTACGACTACCTCGTGCGCTCGCTCACCGACTACAAGATCAGCCGGCGCAACAATCCGATCATGAAAGGCTTCGCCGCGCCGCTCTCGCGCCAGGACATCGAGGACCTCTCGGCCTGGTTCGCCGCGCAGCCCTCGCCGCTGCAGGAGCGGCGCATGACCCGGTACTGAGCTATTGCGATAGCGTAGCGCCCGACTCGCGCACGATCCGGCCCCATTTCTCCACCTCGGCGCGCACGTGCGCGCGCGCCGCCTCCGGCGTGGAAGGCCAGGCTTCGGCGCCCTGCTGGGCAAGCAGCTGCTGCTTCACCTCCGCCTGATTCAGCACGCGGTTGAGCTCGCCGTTCAGGCGGGCGACCACCTCCGCGGGCGTGCCGCGCGGCGCGAACAGCGTATGCCAGTTGTCCACGTCGAACCCGGCGAGGCCCGCCTCGGCGATCGTCGGCACGTCGGGCGCCGCGGCCGTGCGCCGGGCGGAGGTCACGCCCAACGCCTTCAGCTTGCCCGAGCGCACGTGCGGCATGAGCGCGAGCGGCGTGAGGAACAGCAGGTGCGTCTCCTGGCCAAGGAGCGCCTGGATCGCCGCGCCGCCTCCCTTGTAGGGCACGTGGACCATCTTCGCGCCGGAGAGGTTGCTGAGGAGCTCCCCGGACAGGTGGTGCGCGCTGCCGTGGCCGACGGAGGCGTAGTTGAGCACGCCGGGCCGCGCGCGCGCGTATTCGATCAGCTCGCGCACCGTGCCCACCGGCACGCCCTGGTGCACCACGAGCATGAGCGGCAGCGAGGCGACCATGCCGACCGCGTCGAGCTCGCGCACGTCGAACGGCGGCTTGGGCGCGGCGTGCGCGCTGATGGTGAGCGAAACGTTGCCCATGAGCAGCGTGTAGCCGTCGGGCGCGCTCTTGGCGAGCGCATCGCCCGCGATGTTTCCGGCCGCGCCGGGGCGGTTCTCCACCAGGAGGGGCTGCCCCAGCCCTTCCTGCAGCTTCACGCCGAGCATGCGCGCGATGATGTCGGGGGCCCCGCCGGGCGAGAAGCCGACCAGCACGCGGATCGGCTTGGCCGGAAAGCCCTGCGCCGCCACGGACAGGGGCGCCAGGAGACAGGCAACAACGAGCAGGATCCGGCTCATGCAGGAGGCTCCTTGGGGACGGTCACGCGCAGTGTAGCCCGCTCGCATAGAAATGGGTCAGCGAGGCGCGCATGCGCGCCAGGGTGCGCTGCCAGTCGTTGAACTCGCCGGCGCCGCGGCGCACCTGGGCCAGAAGCTCCGCCTCGAGCCGCGGCAGGTCGATGCCGCAGACGCGGCCCTCGGCCACCACCGGCCTGCCATCCACGTAGAGCGCCCGGAGGTGGCGCGCGGTGGCGCGGGCGAGCACGAGCGAGCGCTCGTCCAGTCCCTCGGCGATGACGTCGCGGGCGAGGGCCGCATAGTCGAGCACCAGGACATCGGCCAGCGCGCCCGGCTCGAGCGCCGCCGGCTCCGCGAGCCCCGTGACCGCGCGCCGGCCGCCGTCGCAGGCGGCGCCGAGGAGCGAAGGCGCATCGAGCGCGCGCTCGAAGCCCAGGCCCTGGTGGAGGAAGTACCCCAGCCGCACCTCGCGCAGGGCGTCGTCATCATCATCCAGGCCGACGCCGTCGAGGCCCACCGCGAGCTTCACCCCGGCGCGCAGCATCTCGCGCACGGGCGCGAGGCCCGAACGCACGCCGAGGTTCGAGCTCGAGTTCAGCACCACCGTCACGCCGCGCTCGGCAAGGAGCTCGAGCTCTTCGGGCCGCGCCCACACCGCGTGCGCCACGGAAAGGCGCGGCGAGAGCAATCCCAGGCGGTCGAGGACCTGCAGCATGCCCTGCGGATAAGCCCGGTCGGCCCACTCCCGCTGGTAGCGCGTTTCGAGCAGGTGCATGTGGATGCGCCGGCCGGTCTCGGCCGAGCGCTGCGCGATGGCTTCGAGCAGCGGCTCCGAGCACCACTGCACGCCGGCCGGGCCGAACTGCACCTGGACGAGCGGCGAATCGATCGCCGCGGCGATCTCGTCGACCAGCGCGACCTGCTCGGCCGGCGGGGCCGCGCGCGGCGCGAGGCGCGCGCGCACCGCCTCGCGCTCGGCGGGCGGCAGGGAGTCGAGGATGCGTGCGTCGCCGCCGTAGGCGAGCCAGTGCCGGTCGCGCAGCGCCACGG
>DATLGR010000296.1:0-4608 GCA_035540415.1 Burkholderiales bacterium
GCTGGTGCTGGCGCGCCCGTATCACATGGATCCCGGAATCGGCCATGAAATCGAGGTCGACCTGCAGGCCTACGGCTATCCGATCCTGTGGGCCCAGTACCTGCCGGTCGACGCGGACCTGATGCAATGGGTGTTCGGCGACGACATGCGCGAAGGCCATACCCGCTCGCCATTCGACATCGGCGATGTCTGGCCGTCGTCGTACAGTTCGAACACCAATGAAATCCTGTGGGGCGCGAAGTTCGCCGCGCGCATGCCGTGGGTCGCGTGCGTGGTGCGCCTGTCGAGCTACGAGTGCGGCATGGACCAGCCCACCTACTCGCCGGTGCAGCAGATCGTCGAGCGCTCGGGGACCCTGTACTTCTCGTTCCAGGATCTCGACTCCACCAAGCCCGCCGGCTCGGTGAAGATCCGCGTGGAGACGATCTCGCACTACCTGCAGAAGTACGCGCAGGAGATCATCGCCAAGAAAAAGGCCGCCGCGCCGCCCGCTTGTCCGCTGCTGGCTGGATAGGCGTCGCCCTGGCGGGGCTCGCGGCCGCCGGTCCGGCCGGGGGGCACGCCTTCTTCGCGGGGCAGAGCTGTCCGGTGGAGACCATCGCGCACCGCGGCGGCGCGGCGCTCGCGCCGGAGAACACGCTGGTCGCCTTCGAGCGCGCGGCCGCCCTCGGCGCGCAGGTGCTCGAGATGGACCTGCGCGTGAGCGCCGACGGCGCGATCGTGGTCATCCACGATGCCACGGTCGATCGCACCACCGACGGCGCCGGACCGGTCGCCGCCCTGGGCCTCGCCGAGCTGCGCGCGCTCGATGCGGGCTACCGCTTCACGCCCGACGGCGGCCAGAGCTTCCCCTACCGCGGCCGGGGCGTGCGCGTGCCCACGCTGGAGGAAGTGGCCGCGCGGCTGCCGCGCGCGCGCCTCAACCTCGAGATGAAGCAGTTCACGGTGGACCAGGCCGAGGCGCTCTGCGCGCTCGTCCTGCGCGCCGGCCTGCTCGAGCGCGTGCTGGTCGCCTCCGCCGTCGAGACGCCGCTCGGCGCCTTCCGCCGCGCCTGCCCCCGGGCCGCCACCTCCATGAGCGCGGGCGAGGCCTACGTCTTCATCCAGGTCACGAGCGCCTTCCCGCCGCCGGCGGCGGCGCTGCAGATTCCCGAGCGCATCGGCGAGCGCGTGCTCGCCACGCCGCAGCTCGTGGCCGCCGCGCGCGCCCGCGGCCTGCGCGTGCATGTCTGGACCGTCAACGACGAGGCGCGCATGCGCGCGCTGATCGCCCTGGGCGTCGACGGCATCATCACCGACCGCCCCGACCGCCTGCTCGCGCTCACCGCCTGCCGGAATTCGGGGTCAGGGTCGTAATTCGCGTACCGCGGGAGCTGAGTCGAATTACGACCCTGACCCCGAATTCCTATCCGGCCATCGTCAGCCCGCCCGACACGCTGATGACCTGCCCGGTGATGAAGGCGGCCTCGTCGGAAGCGAGGAAGGCGACGATGCCGGGGATGTCGCCGGGCTGGCCGACGCGCTTCATCGGGATCGCGCGCACGAGCGCGTCGTAGACCTTCTGGCCGGCCTCGCCTTCGCCGAGGAAGCCCCGCAGGATCGGCGTGTCGGTGGGGCCCGGGCACACTACGTTCACCGTGATGCCTTTGCGCGCGAGCTCGCGCGCGAGCGTCTTGGAGAACGCGATGATGCCGCCCTTGCAGGCCGAGTACACCGACTCGCCCGAGGAGCCCACGCGCGCGGCATCCGAGGAGATGTTGACCACGCGCCCGCGGCCGCGCTTGGCCATGCCCGGGACCACCAGGTGGTGCATGTTGAGCGGCCCGCGCAGGTTGATGTCGAGGAGCGCGTCCCACTCCTCGGGCTTCGTGTCGAGGAAGTTCTGGAACCGATCCCAGCCGGCATTGTTGACGAGCACGTCGATCGCCGTCTCGCCCAGCGCCGCCTTGGCCTGCGCGTAGTTGGCGATATCGAAGACGAGCGCGCGTCCGCGCACCTCGGCGGCGACGCGCTCGGCCGCCTCGCCGTTGCGGTCGGCGACCAGCACCTGCGCGCCGGCTTCGGCGAAGCGCCGGCAGATGGCCGCGCCGATCGCGCCGCCGCCGCCGGTGACGAGCACCGTCTTTCCGGCAAGTCCTTTCACGGGCACTCCTTCCTCGGGATTCCGAAATCAGGGTACGTCCCCATTTATTTGGGGCGCTTGTCGATCACGCGCCGGGCCTTGCCGATGGAGCGCTCGACCGTGCCGATGCGCACCTCGGCGCTGATGCCGATGATGGACTTGATGCTGTGCGCGAGCGCGGGGACTTCCTTCGGGTCCCCCTCGACGATGACGGCGAGGTGGTCGAGCGGGCCGTGCTTGGACACCTCGAGCACGTAGTGCGGCGCGAGCCCCGGGTGCTTGAGCACCAGCTCCTCGATCTGCGAGGGGAACACGTTGACGCCGCGGATGATGAGCATGTCGTCGCTGCGCCCGGAGATGCGCTCCATGCGCCGCATGCTGCGCGCCGTGGGCGGGAGCAGGCGCGTGAGGTCGCGCGTGCGGTAGCGGATCACCGGTAGCGCCTCCTTGGTGAGCGAGGTGAACACGAGCTCGCCCTTCTCGCCGTCGGGCAGCGGCGCGCCGCTCGCCGGATCCACCACCTCGGGGTAGAAGTGGTCTTCCCAGATCGTCAGCCCGTCCTTCGTCTCCACGCACTCCTGCGCCACGCCCGGGCCCATGACCTCCGACAGGCCATAGATATCGATGGCCTCCAGCCCCAGGCGCTTCTCGATCGAGGCCCGCATCTCGTTGGTCCACGGCTCGGCGCCGAAGATGCCCACGCGCAGCGAGCACGCGCTCGGATCGAGCCCCTGGCGCTGCATCTCGTCGGCGATCGCGAGCATGTAGCTCGGCGTCACCATGATGATGTCGGGCTTGAAGTCGGCGATGAGCTGCACCTGGCGCTCGGTCATGCCGCCGCCCAGCGGGATCACCGCGAGGCCCAGGCGCTCGGCGCCGTAGTGCGCGCCCAGGCCGCCGGTGAACAGCCCGTAGCCGTAGGCCACGTGCACCTTGTCGCCGGGGCGCGCGCCGGCGGCGCGGATCGAGCGCGCCATCACGTGCGACCAGGTGTCGATGTCCCGGGCCGTGTAGCCCACCACCGTGGGCTTGCCGGTGGTGCCCGAGGAGGCATGGATGCGCACGATGCGGTCCATCGGCACCGCGAAGAGCCCGAACGGATAGTTCTCGCGCAGGTCCGCCTTGGTGGTGAAGGGAAACTTCGCCAGGTCCTCGAGGCGGCGGCAGTCCTGCGGCTCGAGCCCCGCCGCGTCGAGCTTCCTGCGGTAGTGCGGCACGTTCTCGTAGGCGTGGCGCAGCGTCCATTGCAGCCGCTCGAGCTGCAGCGCGCGCAGCGCCTCGGGCGGGGCCTTCTCGATCGGTTCGAGCTCGAAGCGCTTCATGGCTGTTCGATCCATACACCCTTGACGGTGGCCGACTGGCCGCGAAACAGCGCCACGGTGGTGCCGGCCTGGTTGGTGACGCGCACGTCGTAAACCCCGCGCCGGCCGGCGCGCTCCACCTCGGATGCGACCGCGGTGAGCTCGTCGCCCACCTGCGCCGGCGCGAGGAAGTCGATGGCGCCGCTCGCGGCGAGCGCGCGCTGGTTGTGCGAGTTACAGGCATAGCCGAAGGCCGAGTCGGCCAGCGTGAAGATGAGGCCGCCGTGGCACACCTTCTGCCCGTTCGCCATGTGGTCGCGCACGTGCATGCTGAGGCGCGCGTAGCCCGCACGGACTTCCTCGAGCTTCATGCCGAGCCAGCGCGAAGCGGTGTCCTCGCGCCAGATGGTCTCGGCGAGCTGCGCGGCGGGGATCATTTGCCGCGGAACTCCGGCTTGCGCTTCTCGAGGAACGCGCGCACGCCTTCGCGATAGTCCTGGGAGAAGCCGGCCTCGCGCTGCAGGTCGCGCTCGAGCTCGAGCTGCGCGTCGAGCGAGTTGGACCACGAGGCGGCGAGCGCCTTCTTGATCAGGCCGTAGCCCCTGGTCGGCCCGGCAGCGAGCGCGCGGGCGAGCCCGGCGGCCTCCTCGGGCAGCGCCGCGTCGTCGAGCGCCTTCCAGATGAGCCCCCAGCGCTCGGCGTCCTCGGCGGAGAGCTTCTCGCCGAGCAGCGCGAGCCCCATGGCCCGCGCCGGGCCCACCAGGCGCGGCAGGAACCACGTGCCGCCGGAATCCGGCACGAGGCCCAGGCGCGAGAAGGCCTGCACGAAGCTCGCCGAGCGGGCCGCGAGCACGAGGTCGCAGGCGAGCGCGAGGTTGGCGCCCGCGCCGGCCGCGACGCCGTTGACGGCGCACACCACGGGCTTCGGCAGCTCGCGCAGCCGCCGCACCAGCGGGTTGTAGAAGGAGCTCAGGCTCACCGCGAGGTCGATGGGCGCCGCGTCGGGCCTGGGGTTGCGCTCGGAGAGGTCCTGGCCGGCGCAGAAGGCGCGGCCCGCGCCGGTGACAACCACCACCTTCACGCGCTCGTCCGCTTCCGCTGTCTCCAGAGCCTCGCGCCAGGCGTCGATCATCTTCAGGTCGAACGCGTTGAGCTGCTCCGGCCGATTCAAGGTCAGCGTGGCGA
>DATLGR010000297.1:0-5214 GCA_035540415.1 Burkholderiales bacterium
CCTTGGTGATGTTCACTGCCGCTCCTTCTGCTTGCGCTTGAACTCCTGCAGCTGGCGGGCGACGATGCCCTGGTAGCCTTTCTCGCCGACCCAGCGCACGTTCCAGTCCGAAAGCCCGGGCAGCGGCGCGCCGTCCTTGCGCGCCTGCTTGAACGCCGCCGCCTTGGCGGTCTTCTCGGGCGTCTTTTCCGGGATGTGCTTCTGGATGTCCGCGAGGTGGGCGTGATAATCGTTGCCCACCGGGCAGACGGCGAGGCAGCGCGGGCAGTCGCCGAAGGAGCCCACCACGCGCAGCAGCCCCTGCCAGAAGCCGAACAGGTCGCGCGAGCGCAGCGCCGCCTTCTGCTCCTCGGGGGCCATGTCGAAAAAGCGGCTGAAGTAGCTGGTGACCGTCATGAAGCCGAATTCCTGCGCCTCGGTGGCGCAGGCGGCCTTGTCGAGGCCCCATTGGCGCACCGCATCCGGCGGGCAGGCATGCAGGCAGCGGCTGCACGATTCGCCGATGCAGACCTGCTCGTCCATGCGCCGGTCGGGCTCGAGCTCGACCTCCGTGAGGATGCCGGTGAGGTACAGGCGCGGGCCGAACTCCGGCGTAAGGATGTTCACTTCCAGGCCGAGCGTGCCCAGGCCCGCCTCGACCCCGAGGTGGCGCGTGGAGAGCTGGCCGTAGCTCGCGCGCTTCAGGTCCCACACCGTCTCCTGCGCCGCGAGGGTGAACGCCGGGTGTCCGGCGCGCTCGAGCTCGCGCGCGAGCTGCAGCGCTACCCGGTCCATGCGCCGCAGCACCAGCATGTCCAGGTACTGGACCGGGATGTTCGACTTGCAGCGAAAGGCGCCCGCGGGGATGCGCTGCACGACGACCACCACGCTCTTGCAGTGCGGCGAGATGCGCTCGGGGGTCTGCGGCCAGCGCGGGTCCGGCGGAAAGGCGTTCAGCGTGGCCGCCGAGGCGATGCCGCAGAGGTCGGCGCCGAGCTCGCGCGCGCGGCGCTTCACCGCGGTGGCATCGACCGGCGCGGCGAGCGGCCTGCCGGTGCGCAGGGAACGGGACATGGCGGTAGTATACGGTACCGTATGGACGCCCTCGCCCTGCCGGCTTCGCGCGAGGCGCTCGCGGCGCTGCAGGAAGAGCGCCGGCAGCGCGCGCTCGAGCGCGCCCGGCGCTCACCGTTTTTCGCTTCCCGCCTTCGCAACGTGCGCCATTGGCGCGACATCCCGGTGCTCGACAAGGACACCCTGCGCGGCCTTTCGCCCGAGCAGTTCTACGGCGAGTTCTGCATCGGCGCGCGCGCGGACTGGCGCGAGCTGTGGCGCTCCGGGGGCACGACCGGCAAGCCGCTTTTCTACCCGCGCACCGCCGAGGACCTCGCCTGGGCGATGATCGGCTTTCGGCGCGTCTACGACTGCGCCGGCGCCGGGCCCGGCGATCTCGCGCATCTGTCGCTTCCGCTGGGCATCCATCCGGCCGGGCAGATGATGGCGCGCGCGGGCGAGGCGCAGGGCGTGGCCATGGCCTGGGTGGGCGCCGGCGCGGCGGCGCCCTCCGAGCTGCAGCTCGATCTGCTCGCGCTGTTCAAGCCCACGCTGTGGGTCGGCATGTCGAGCTACGGGCTGCATCTCGCCAACCTCGCGCGCGCCCGCGGCACCGACCTCGCCGCCTTGTCGGTGACGAAGATCATCACCACGGCCGAGCCGCTCTCGCAGGCGAAGCGCGGCAAGCTCGCCCGCGAGTGGGGCGCGCGCGTCTACGATTCCTTCGGCATGACCGAATGCATGATGATGGGCTGCGAGACGGGCCGCCCCGGGGAGGCGGGCTTTCGCACCTGGAGCGATCTCGTCTACCTCGAAGTGCTCGACCCGAAGAGCCGCGAGCCGGTGCCCGAGGGCGACGAAGGCGTGCTGGTGGTGACGCCGCTGTGCACCAACAACGCCACCCCGTTTTTGCGCTGGGACACCGGCGACATCGTCACGCTGACCGCGGGCGGCGGGCCAGGGCCCTACGGCGTCTTCCCGCTGGTGCGCCATGCGCACCGCACGGCGGGATTCTTCAAGGTGCGCGGCGTCAACATCGGCCACGGCGAGCTCGAGGACCACATGTTCGCGCAGCGCGAGGTGGCCGATTTCCGCTGCGAGCTCACGAACGACGGCGGCCTGGACCAGTTCGTCGTGATCGTCGAGCTGCGCGAGGCCGCCGCGGCGGCGCAGGTGGAGCGGGGCATCAAGGCCAGGTTCGAGGTCACGCCGGTGCTGCGCGTGGTCCCGGCGGGCACCATCGCGCGCGACTTCGAGGGCTCGGTGAAGGCGCCGCGGTTTCTGGACAAGCGCGCGTGAGGGCGCAGTGGGTCGGGGCCGCGCTCGAATCGCTGCGCAAGGGCGGCGTTGGCGCGGTGCGCGTGGAGCGCCTTGCGGCCGAGCTCGGCATCACCAAGGGCAGCTTCTACTGGCATTTCCGCGACCGCGGCGAGCTGCTCGAAGCGCTGCTCGAGCACTGGTCGCTCGAGATGACCGACGCCGAGTTCGCGCGCATCGACGCGCTGTCCGAGGCGCTGGGGCCGCGCATGCGCGCGCTCGCCGAGGACGTGCTCGAGCGCGGCATGGGCCGGTACGACCCGGCGATTCGCGCCTGGGCGCGCACCGACCGCAAGGTCGCCGCGGCGGTGGCGCAGGTCGACCGGCGCCGCGTCCGCGCGCTTGCCGGCTTCTTCGGCGAGGGGGGCTTTTCCCCCGCCGAGGCGCGCACCCGCGCGCGCCTGTTCTACACGTTCCTGCTCGGCGAGCCGCAGGTGCGTTCGCCGCAACGCGAGGCGGGCGAGCTCGAGCGCATGGTGCGGATCCTCGTCGACAAGCGCTGACGCTACAGGCTGTGGTAGTACTTCGCCATGCGCGCTCGAGTCGTCTCGTCGGGCAGCGCGCCGAGCCCGGCGGCGAGGTTGTCGCGCAGGTGCTCCGGGTTGGAGGTCGCGGGGATGGCGCAGGTCACCGCCGGGTGCGACACGATCCACTTGAGGAAGTACTGCGCCCAGCTCGCGATCCCCAGATCCGCCGCCCACCCCGGCAGCGGCTTGCCGCGGACCCGCCTGAAGAGCGCGCCCTCGGCGAACGGACGGTTGGCGATCACGGCGATCCTGCGCTCCATCGCCAGGGGCAGAAGGCGATGCTCCGCCTCCCGCTCGGCCAGCGAGTAGTTGATCTGCAGGAAGTCGTACTCGTGCTTCTTCAGCCAGCGCTCCACTTCGGCATGGGCCGAAGCGGTGTAATGCGTGATGCCCGTATACCGGACCCGGCCTTTCGCCTTGAGCTCCGCCAAGGTGCTCGTGTGGGCGGCAACATCGACGAGGTTGTGCACCTGCAAGAGGTCCATGCGCGCGACGCGCATCCGGCGAAACGAGGCCTCGATCTGCCGCAACCCTTCTTCGCGGCCACTCGTCCAGACCTTGGTCGCCATGAAGAGCGTCTTGGCGATTCCCAGGTCCGCCGCGAGCTCGCCGAGCACCGCCTCGGCGGGGCCGTACATCGGCGAGGAGTCCACCACGCGGCCGCCCGCGGCATGGAAGGCGCGCAGCACTTCGCGCAGTGGCGCGGTGCCGGCGCCGCGAACGTCGAAGGTCTGCCAGGTGCCCAGCCCGATGGCCGGAAGCGCCTCGCCGGAGGCGGGAATGGCTTTCATGCGAATCGAGGCTGCCGCGGTGCCGGGTGCGAGGGCCGCGGCGGCCAGCGCGGCGAGCAGCGCGCGCCGTTTCCGGTCCGTGACCATGCGCTATAGTAATCGCCAAGGGGGAGCGGATGGGCATCGGGTCATGGATCCTGCTGGCGCTTGTTGCGGCGCTCGCCGTGCTGGCGATCGCCGTCTACAACGCGCTCGTGGCGCTGCGTAACCGCTACAAGAACGCGTACGCGCAGATCGACGTGCAGCTCAAGCGCCGCTACGACCTCATCCCGAATCTGGTGGAGGCGGTCAAGGGCTTCCTGCAGCACGAGCGCCAGACGCTCGAAGCGGTCACCGAGGCGCGCGGCCGGGCGGTGAGCGCGGCCCAGCGCGCCGCGACGGCGCCGGGCGACGCCGCGGCCATGCACGGGCTGGATGAGGCCGAGGCGCTGCTCGGCGGCGCGCTCGGGCGCCTGCTCGCGGTGGTCGAGTCCTATCCCGAGCTCAAGGCAAACGACAACATCCTCGCCCTGCAGGAGGAGATCGCGAGCACCGAGAACCGCATCGCCTTCGCCCGTCAGGCCTACAACGACGCCGTGATGCAGTACAACACCCGGCGCGAGTCGTTCCCGGACAACGCGTTCGCCGGCGTGTTCGGCTTCGACGCGGCGGAGCTTCTGCGCGCCACCCAGTCGGCCGCCGAGCGCGCCGCGCCGCGCGTCTCGTTCCGCTAGCGCTTGGATTTCTTCGAGCAGCAGGAGACCGCGCGCCGCACTTCGCGCCGGCTCCTCGCCGCGTATGTGCTCGCCGCCGCGCTCACCGCGGCGAGCTACGGCCTTGCCGCCGCGCTCCTGCTCGCTGCGCTCACGCGCTTTGCGCTGGGCGCCGCGCAGGTGCCCTGGCCGGCGCCGGCGCTCGTCACCGCGCTGGCCGGCGCGGCGATCGCCGGCGCGGCCGCCCGGCGCTGGTGGCAGCTGCGCGAAGGCGGCGCGGCCGTCGCGCGGCTGCTGGACGCCCGGCCGCTGCAGGGACACGCCGGCGCGGAGCGCCGCCTTCTCAACGTGGTGGAGGAGATGGCGATTGCCTCCGGGGTGGCGGTGCCGCCGGTTCATCTCATGGCGGACGAGCCGGCCGTCAACGCGCTCGTCGCGGGCTATTCGCCCAACGAGGCGGTGATCATCGTCACGCGCGGCGCCCTGGAGCGGCTCTCGCGCGAGGAGCTGCAGGGCGTCATGGGGCACGAGTTCAGCCATCTGCTCAACGGCGACATGGCGCTCAACCTGCGCCTCGCGGCGCTGCTCGCCGGCCTGACCTGGCTGGGCGAGCAGGGCGAGGCCCTGGTGTACGCGGCGGCGAAGCGCCCGGCGGGAAGCGGCGCGTTCGCGGCGTGGGCGGGCGCCGGGCTCGCCTTCGTCGGCTTTCCGGGCACTCTCGCCGCCTCCGCGCTCCGCGCGGCGGTGTCGCGCCAGCGCGAGCTGCTCGCGGACGCCGCCGCCGTGCAGTTCACGCGGGACCCGGACGCCGTCGCCGGCGCGCTGGACTCGATCCTCGCGCTCTCGGCGCACACC
>DATLGR010000298.1:0-5263 GCA_035540415.1 Burkholderiales bacterium
AGCTGCTCCACCGTCTACTTGGCCTGGTGCGTCACGACCTGCAGCGCCGGCGCCGAGCCGTCCTTCAGCTGGCCGGGATAGAGGGTGAGGTGCGGGAACGGGATCTCGATGCCGCGGGCATCCAACGCCTTCTTCAGGCGCTTCAGGAACTCGCGGCGCACGTTCCACTGCTGGATCGCCGGCACGACCTTGACGCGCGCGCGCACCACGACGGCCGAATCGGCGAAGCGCTCGACGCCGATGATCTCGAGATCGCCGGCGAGGCGCTCGCCCCAGGCGGGCTCCGCCCGCAGCTCGGCGAACACCGCGCGCATGGCCTCGAAGGCCGCCTCCGGATCCTCCCGGTAGGCGATGCCGACCTCGATCACCGCGTTGGCGAATTCGCGCGTACGGTTGGTCACCACCTTGATCTCGCTATTGGGCACGTAGTGCACATGGCCCTCGAAATCGCGCAGCTTGACGTAGCGCAGCGTCACTTCCTCGACCAGTCCGCCGATGCCGGCGACCTGCACCACGTCGCCCTGGCGGATCTGGTCGTCGAAGAGCAGGAAAAAGCCGGTGAAGAAGTCGCGCACCAGGCTTTGCGCGCCGAAGCCGATGGCGATGCCGGCCACGCCCGCGGTGGCGAGGATGGGTGCGATGGAGATGCCGAGCTCGCCGAGCACCAGCATGCCGGCGACCAGAAAGATCACGACCGCCGCGACGTTGCGGAACACGCGCGCCAGGGTCTCGATGCGCGAGACTTCGTCGCCCGAGGTGCGCCGCGCCATGTAGGCGCGGAACAGGCGGATCAGGCGCGCCGCGACGGCCTGGAGCACCCAGGCGAGCAGCAGGATGACGGCGATGCGCAGGCCGGCCGTCAGGGCCGCGCGCACCTCCGGGTCGAGCCCCGTCAGCGGGGCGAGCAACTGGTCCATCGGCGGTCTCCCTTGAGACCGCCGATGCTAAGGGATTTTGGACCGCGGCTAGTGCAGGCCGAGCGAAGCCTCGACGTTGCGCACCATGGCGACCAGGCGGGGGCCGATGTCGTCCTCCAGCTGGCCCTTCTTCACCATGAAGGCGGGAATGCCGCAGTTGAAGGCGACGATCTCGCCGTCCACGGTGCGGCGCATGGGGACGCCGACGGCAAAATGCTCGCGGCGCAGCTCGCCCATCGCCGAGCAGAAGCCGCGCGCGCGGATGTCCTCCAGCGCCTTGTCGATCGCGGGACGGAACTTGCGGTGCGCCTCGGGATCCTTGACCTTCATCTGGTTCAGCACGGCCTCGCGCTCCGCCGGGGTGCAGGCGGCGAGGAAGGCGCGCCCGATCACCGACTGCGAGATCGGCACCGACGTGCCAATGTCGGGGAGCGTGGTGATGCCGTTGCCGTTGCGGCAGGTCTCGACGTAGACCATGTTGAGCCGATCGCGCACGCCCATGGAGACCCAGCCGTTGCAGTAGTCGGCGAGCTCCTTCATGAGCGGGCGCGCCACCTGGCGCACGTTCATGGACGCGAGCAGCGGGTAGCCGATCGACAGCACCGCCGAGCCGAGCTGGTACTTTCCCAGCCGCATGTTGTGGCGCAGGTAGCCGAGCTTCGTCAGGGTGTAGGTCAGCCGCGACACCGTCGGCTTGGGCAGCCCGGTGCGCACCGAAATCTCCTTGTTGCCCAGCAGCGGCTCCAGCGGCGTAAAGCAGCGCAGCACCTCGAGCCCGCGCGCCAGCGTCGTGGCGAACTGCCGGTCGCCCTCATGCTCGTAGCTGAAGGTTGCGGTAGGCTGAGAAAGCGGTGCTGCGGCTTCGGGGGCGCCCATGCAATAGCTCTCCTGTGAGTTCTAGTTCTGGGGGAATCTTTGGATTGCAGCGGAATGGCTAGCGTTTCGATATTCTGTCGACGCGGCTGGCCTGTCAACTTAGTCGTACGAGATTTCACATAGTGAAATCACCCCTTTTCGATCTGAACGGCAAGGTCGCCCTCGTCACCGGTGGCACGCGCGGCATCGGGCGCGCCATCGCGGAGGAACTCGCGCGCGCGGGTGCACGGGTGAGCCTGTGCAGCCGCAAGCCCGAAGCCTGCGAACAGGCGCGCGCAGAGCTGGAGCGCGCCGGGCTGGACGTGATGGCGCGGCCGTGCAACGTTTCGCGCAAGGGCGAGCTCGCCGCCCTGGTGCAGGCCACGCAAGCGCGTTGGGGCGGCATCGACATCGTGGTGTGCAACGCCGCATCCAACCCCTACTTTGGTCCCTTGACGGGGATTGCCGACGAGGCGCTCGACAAGATCATGACGAACAACGTGAAGAGCGTGCTGTGGCTCGCAGGCCTGACTCTCGAGGGCATGGCGGCGCGCGGCGGCGGCAGCTTCATCGTGGTGGGGTCGATCGGCGGGGTGCTCGCCAACACGGTGATCGGCGCCTACGGCATCTCCAAGGCGGCGGTGCACCATCTCGTGCGCAATCTCGCCGCCGAGTGGGGTCCGCGCAAGGTGCGCGTCAACGCCATCGCGCCGGGGCTGATCCGGACCGAGTTCGCCCGCGCGCTGTGGCAGGACGAGGCGCGCGCCGCCGAGCGCATCGCCGCGACGCCGCTGCGCCGGCTGGGCGAGCCGCGCGACATCGGCGGCATCGCGGTGTTCCTGGCTTCGGAGGCCGCCGCGTTCGTGACCGGCCAGTGCATCGTCGCCGACGGCGGCGTTACCATCCTCTAGCCCATGGATCTCAACTATTCGCCCGACGAGCTCGCGTTTCGGGACGAGGTTCGGGCCTGGCTTCAGGCCCACCTGCCCGAGGATCTCAAGGAGAAGGTGGCGACCTACGCGCACCTGTCGCGCGACGACCTGCTGCGCTGGCACAAGATCCTGGCCGCAAAGGGCTGGGTCGCGCCCGCGTGGCCGCAGGAGTGGGGCGGCACCGGCTGGAATGTGGTGCAGCGCTACCTGTTCGAAGAGGAGCTCGGCTTCGCCGGCAGCCCGCCGCTCGTTCCCTTCGGCCTGGCGATGTGCGCGCCGGTGCTCCTGCGCTTCGGCACCGAGGCGCAGAAGCGGCGCTTCCTGCCGCGCATCTACCACGGCGAGGATTTCTGGTGCCAGGGCTATTCCGAGCCGGGCGCGGGCAGCGACCTCGCGGCGCTGAAGACGAAAGCCGTCCGCCGCGGCGAGCACTACGTGGTCAACGGCCAGAAGATCTGGACCACGCTCGCGCACTACGCCGACTGGATCTTCTGCCTCGTGCGCACCGATGCCGGCGCGGCGCGGCGCCAGGAAGGCATCTCGTTCCTGCTCATGGACATGAAGACGCCCGGCATCACCGTGCGCCCGCTGTATCTGATGGACGGCGGCCACGAGGTGAACGAGGTGTTCTTCGACGACGTCAGCGTGCCGGTCGAGAACCTCGTGCACGAGGAAGGCAAGGGCTGGACCGTGGCCAAGTACCTGCTGGGCTACGAGCGCATGAATACGGGCCGCATCGGCGAGTCGAAGCGGCAGCTCGCCCGGCTCAAGGAGATTGCGCGCTCAAGGCTGGATGACGTCCGGTTCAGGGACCGCCTGTCGCGGGTGGAGGTCGAGCTGATGGCGCTCGAGATCACCAACCTGCGCTTCCTCGACCGCATGCGCCGCACCGGCCAGCCGCCCGGCGCCGACGTCTCGATGCTCAAGATCAAGGGCACCGAGATCCAGCAGGCCCTCACCGAGCTCCTGGTGCAGGCGCTCGATCCCCTGGCGAGCGACGCGCTCGCCGCTGCGGCCGGCAGGCGCTACCTGTCCATGCGCAAGACGACGATCTACGCCGGCTCGAACGAGATCCAGCGCAACATCATCGCCAAGGCGACCCTCGGGCTATGAACTTCGACACGAGCGAAGAGCAGCAGCTGTTCTCGGACTCGGTCCGCCGCACCCTCGCCAGGGACTACGACTTCGAGGCGCGCAAGCGCACCCTCGCCTCGGAGGCGGGCTGGAGCGAGCAGGTCTGGGAGCGCTTCGCCGAAATCGGCCTCACCGGGTTGCCGTTTCCGGCCGAGCACGGCGGCTTCGGCGGCGGCGCGGTGGATCTCATGGGCGTGATGGAAGCGTTCGGCGAGGCGCTGGTGCTCGAGCCCTACCTGGCCACCGTGCTCGCCGGGCGCCTCGTGGCGCAAAGCCCCCAGGCGCGCGCAATCCTTCCCGCCGTGGTGGAGGGGCGCCTGCGGCTCGCGCTCGCGCACGGCGAGATCGGCGCGCGCCACCGCGTCGACCATGTCACCGCCTCGGCCTGGATGGAGGGCGGTCATTGGCGGCTCGAAGGCGAGAAGGCGGCGGTGAGCGGGGCGCCGATGGCCGGGCGCTCGGTCGTCCCGGCGCAAACGTCGCAAGGGATCGAGCTCTTTCTCGCGACCCCGGACGCGGTGCGCGCCTATCGCGCGCTGGACGGTACGGTGTGCGGGGACGTCGTGTTTCGCAAGGCGAAGGCCGACCGCCTCGGCGGCGGTCTTGCGGCGCTCGAGGAAGCGCTGGACTTCGGCACGGCGCTCGTCTGCGCCGAGGCGGTGGGAGTAATGAAGTCGGCGTGCGAGGCGACCCTCGAATACCTCAAGACGCGCAAGCAGTTCGGCGTGCCGATCGGCAGCTTCCAGGCGCTGCAGCACCGCATGGTGGACATGTTCATCGCGCAGGAGCAGGCGCGCTCGATGGCCTGCCTCGCCTGCAGCAAGGTGGACGCGAACGACGGCCCGCGGGACCGGCAGCGCGCCGTCTCGGCGGCCAAGATCCGGATCGCCGACGCCGCGCGCCTCATCAGCCAGGAAGCGGTGCAGCTGCACGGCGGCATGGGCATGACCGAGGAGCTGAAGGTGAGCCACAGCTTCCGCCGCCTGACGGTGCTCGCCGTCCAGTTCGGCGACGCCGATCACCACCTCGCGCGGTTCGCCTCGCTATGACCGAGAACCGCCGCGTGGTGCTCGCCAGCCGTCCGACGGGCTGGGTCACCGAAGAGAACTTCCGCATCGAGTCGGCGCCGGTTCCGCGTCCCGCCGAGGGCGAGGTGCTGGTGAAGAACCTGTGGCTGTCGCTCGACCCGTACATGCGCGGACGGATGAGCGCCGCGAAGAGCTATGTAAAAGGCGTCGAGCCGGGCGAAGTGATGGTGGGACAGACGGTCGGCCAGGTCTTGGAATCGAACAACGAGAAATTCAAGCCCGATGACTACGTGCTGACGCAGCTCGGCTGGCAGCGCTATGGCTGCACCCCGGAGGTGGTGAAGGTCGACGAGAAGCGCGCGCCGCTCACCCACTACCTCGGTGTGCTCGGCATGCC
>DATLGR010000299.1:0-1565 GCA_035540415.1 Burkholderiales bacterium
TGGTTGTAGGTCCATAGCCAGCCGTCGAGGGCTGCGGTGCGTTCGTGGCTTGAGCTGTAGATCGCGCCGTAGGCCCAGCCGGACGGCACCGCCAAGCTAAGACACAGGCCTTGCCGTTGGTGCGCGGCCGGTAGTGGCGCGTGCGCAGGTGGCGGATCGCGGTACGCCGAGCCGTTGTCGGTCATGACGCCCGCGACGCTGACGCCGTGGCGGGCGTAGAAGGCGATCGCGCGCTTGAGGAGCCCGACGGCCGTGATCGCCTTCTCGTCGGTGAGCACTTCGACGTAGGCCAGGCGCGTGGCGTCATCGACGCAGACGTGCACGAACTCCCAGCCGACCTGGCGCTCGCGCTGGCCGGCCGCGTTGGTCTTGGTCGGTTTGCGCTGCAGGCGCCGGTTGCCGTGGATCCGGTGACCGGCGCCCCAGTCGGGGATCCGTCCGAGTTTCTTGACGTCGACGTGCAGCAGCTCGCCGGCGTGACGGCGCTCGTAGCGGTTGGGTGGCTCGGGCGGCTCGAGCCGCGACAGCTTGCCCAATCCGACCCGCAGGAGCACGGCCGAGACCGTCGACAGCGCCATTCCCAGACACAACGCGATCTCGGCGCCGGTCATCCGCAGCTTGCGCAGCAGCACGACGGCCTCGACGCGCTCGTCGCGGGTGCGGTGCGGGATCGATCGCGGCGCCGAGGAACGATCAAGCAGCCCCGCCTCGCCATCGGCCAGGTAGCGGTCGCGCCACTTGCGGCAGGGGTGGTCGCTCACTCCGGCGGCCGCGGCCGCCTCCGTGACCGACCACCCCTGCTCAATGACCCGCAGCACCATCAGCTTGCGGCCTTTCGGACCGAGAAGGGCATTAGCGTGAACCTTCATCCGGTGTCCTCCTTGGGGACCGACCGGCTTGAGCACCTGTCAGCCCCCAAGGGGCACCGGATGGCTCTACCTCCGGCAGAGCAACCTGGTCAGGAACTACAGCTAGCGGTACCGCGACACCGGCCGCACGTCGACATCCCGCTCGAGCATCCCAGTGGTGCCCGAGACGTACCGCAACGCCGGCCGCACGTCGAGGTCCCGCTCGAGCATCCCCGCCCGCCGGATCGGACGCGGACGATCCAGCCGCCCCTCATCGATGCCGTTGCATACCGCGCGTCGCGCGTGCCCGGGCGCGGGCGCGGGCGCCGCAGGCCACCCTCACCGGAACTCCGTCGAGAACTCCGGCGCCCGGCCGCCGGATGGGCTGACAGGGCGCGCGGGCGCCGCCCGCGCAACGGGGCGCGGCGCCGTCAGGCGACGCGGACGAGCGCGCAGCGGCGCGCGACCCGAAGCGCCCGCCACGGGGCGCCGCCGCTTCGCGCCCGCGCGCTTCACGTGTGCGCGCGCGGGCTGCCGAGCCGGACGCGGCGCGGCACGGCGCCGGCGCGCCACCGGCCGCTGCGGCTCCCGCGCGGGCGCCGCGCGCGCAGGCGCCGCAGCCGCAGGCGCGTGCGCCGGTGCGGGCGCCCGCACCACCGGCACCGGCTCAGCGGGCGGCAGCTCGGGCTCCGGCGCCCGCAGATGCGGCCACGCCAC
>DATLGR010000300.1:0-13381 GCA_035540415.1 Burkholderiales bacterium
GTATAGCCGTCCGGCGCCGCGCGCGCCACCTGGTTGGCGCCGATCGAGCCCGTCGCGCCGGCGACGTTCTCGACCACCACCGGCCGGCTCCAATGCTCGGTGAGGCGCTGGGCCACGAGGCGCGCCATCACATCCAACGGCCCGCCGGCGGGGAACGGCACCACGAAGCGCACCGTGCGGGCGGGATAGGCGTCCTGCGCGGCGACGGAAAAGGCGAATAGTGAAACGAACACGAACACCATCGTGCGCAGCATGGCCGTCCTCCTCGTTACAATGACCGCAGTATCCCTCCGGACGATTCCCATGAGCAAACACGCGCTGCTCGCTGCGTTGGTCCTTTGTCCCGCGCTCACGCTGGCGCAGGCGTTTCCGTCGAAGCCCATCCAGCTCGTGGTTCCGTTCAGCCCCGGCGCCGCCAACGACTTTCTCGCGCGCACGCTCGCCGCTGAGCTGAAAGACAGCCTCGGGCCGGTGGTGGTCGACAACCGCCCCGGGGCCAACGGCAACATCGGGGCGGACTACGTGCGCCGCGCCCCGGCCGACGGGCACACGTTGCTGATTGCGCCCAACGCCTACGTGATCCTGGCCGCGATGCCGCCGCAGCCGTTCGACTTCCTGCGCGAGTTTTCGCCGATCGTTCTGGCGACGGCGCTGCCCTTTTATCTGGTCGTCAACCAGGAGGCCGTGCCGGTAGCGAGCGTCCGCGAGCTGGTGGAATTCGCGCGCGCGCGTCCGGGCCAGCTCTCCTATGCGTCGGCCGGCAATGGATCTCCGCACCAGGTGGCGATGGAACTGCTCAAGCTCCAAACCCGCATCGATGTGCTGCACGTGCCCTACAAGGGCATGGGGCAGGGCGTGGTAGACCTGCTGGCCGGGCGCACGCAAATGACCATCACCGGATTTCCGGCCGTCGCCGGCCACATCAAGGGCGGGAAGCTCCGCGTACTGGCCACGGCGGGCAGCCGCCGCTCGGCGCTGCACCCCGACGTGCCGACCATCGCGGAGTCGGGCGTGCCGGGCTACGAGATGGATTCCTGGCTCGGCGTGGTGGCGCCGGCAGGTACGTCACCGGCGGTAATCGAGCGGCTGAACGGCGCCTTCAACCGCGCGCTCGGCGTGCGTGAGGTCCGCGAGAAGCTCGCCGCCCAGGGCCTCGACGTCCTCGGTGGCACCCAGCAGCAGTTCGCCGAGACGATTCGCGCGGACTACGAGCGTTTCGTCACCGTAGTGAAGAGCGCCGGGATCAAGAGCGACTGATGGCGGCAAGGCCCAACTTCCTCTTTTTCATCACCGACCAGCACCGCGCCGACCACCTGGGGTGCTACGGCAACCGGCACGTGCGCACGGCGGCGATCGACGCGCTCGCGCGCGAAGGCTGGTGCGCCGACGCCTTCTACACGGCCACGCCGATCTGCATGCCGAACCGCGCCTCGCTGATGACCGGGCGCATGCCCTCGCGGCACGGGGTGCGCCACAACGGCATCGAGCTGTCGTTCGACGAGACCACGTTCGTCGAGGTGCTGCGGGAGGCGGGCTACGCCACCGCGCACGTGGGCAAGTCGCACCTGCAGAACATCGAGATCATCCCGCCGGGCTATCCGCGCGAAGGCGAGCCGCGCCGCGCGCGCGAGGCGCGGCGCGAAGGCCCGGGGCGCCACGGCCAGGAAATCTGGAAGCGCTGGGAGGACGAGCCCGATTGCGAGCTCGAGACGCCGTTCTACGGCTTCGAGACGGCCGATCTCGTGATCCACCACGCCGATACGGCCTACGGCCACTGGCGCCGCTGGCTGCGCGCCCAGACCAAGGACGCGGACCGGCTGGTCGGCCCGGACCATGCGCTGCCCACGCCGGGGCTCGCCCTGCGCGAATGCCGCCAGGCGTGGCGCACGCGCGTGCCCGAGGAGCTTTACCCCACGCATTGGATCGCCGAGCGCACGTGCGCGCGGCTGGAAGCGCTGGCGAAAGGGGGCAAGCCCTGGTTCCTGCACTGCTCGTTTCCCGACCCGCACCATCCGTTCACCCCGCCCGGGCGCTACTGGGATTTCGCGCGCGCCGAGGACGTGCCCGCGCCCGAGTCGTTCCACGCGCGCCACGAGGGGCTCGCGCCGCATCTGCGCTGGCTCTACGAGATGCGCGACAGCGGGCGCGCGCTGAAGAGCTCGCAGGCGCTGTTCGCCTGCTCCGAGCGCGAGGCGCGCGAGGCCATCGCGCTCAATTACGGCTCCATCGCCTGCATCGACGACGCCATCGCGCGGGTGCTGGCCAAAGTGGCGGCGCTCGGGCTGGAAGGCGACACGGTGGTGATCTTCACCACCGACCATGGCGACTTCCTCGGCGACCACCAGCTGCTGCTCAAGGGACCGGTGCACTACCGCGGCCTCGTGCGCGTGCCGTTCGTCTGGCGCGACCCGGCGGGCCCGGCGGGGGCGCGCTCCAGCGCCCTCACCCAGACCACCGACATCGCGCCCACGATCCTCGAGCGCGCGGGCCTGGAGCCGTGGAACGGCGTGCAGGGCTACTCGCTGCTGCCGCTCATGGCCGGCACCCGCAAGCGCCACCGCGAGCGCCTGCTGATCGAGGAGGAGGGCCAGCGCTACTACATGGGCTTTCCCGACCGGGTGAGGATGCGCTCGGTGATCACCGAGCGCTACCGCCTCAGCCTCTACGACGGGGTGCCCTGGGGCGAGCTCTACGACCTGCGCGAGGATCCCGAGGAGCTCATCAATCGCTGGGACGATCCGGGGGCGCGCGCCTCGCGCGGCTCGCTCGCCGACGAGCTCGCCCGCGCCATGCTCGAGAACAGCGAGACCAGCCCCTACCCGACGCGCATCGCCTAGGAGACGAGCTTCGCCGCGAGCGCGGCGGCATCGGCGTTGGAGGCCGCGACCAGCACCCCGGCGGCGCGCAGCTGCCCCACCTGGCGCGACCACCGCTGCGGGTCCTGCTCGGTGCCCGTCACCGAGGCGACCACGATGCGCCCCTTGAAGTCGTTGCCGAGCAGCACGCCGGCCGGGTTCTCGTGCGCGCCATAGCCGAGCACCACGTCGACCAGCAGCACGCCAAGCTGCGGATCGGCCACCGCGCGCGCGATGTGGTCGTTGCGGATCTCCGGCTCGATCATCGGGTGCGGCCGGCCGCGCGTGTACTCATCGTCGCCCAGGTCGATGAAGCGGTGCCCGTCGAGCCCCTTGCGGCGGAACACGATTTGCGCCTCGGCGCACAGCGTGCCGCCGCAGTAGAGACCGAGCACGCGCCGGCCTTTCGCCGTGGACGTTTCCGGCACGGCGAGCGGCTCGAGGCTGCGCCCCATCGCCTGCTCGGCCGCCTCGCGCAGCGTGCCGGAGCCCTCATGGCCGAGAAAGCAGACCACGCTCGGCTTGGGCGAGCGCCGCAGCCGCTCGAGCACCCGCGCCGCAACCTCCGGGGCCGGCGGCTTGGACAGCAGCACGATCTTCTTCGTCTGCGGGTCGTCCTCGAGCGCGGCGATGGCGGCGAGCGTGCCGAGCGCGCCGATGCGCGCGTCGAGGTCGCGCCCGCCCACGCCGATGCCGTGCGACACGCCTCCGCCCATGCGGGCAATCAGCGTGGAGACTTCCTGCAGGCCGGTGCCCGAGGCCGACACGATGCCGATGTCGCCGCGCGGCACGGCGTTGGCGAAGGCGATCGGCGTGCCGGCGATCAGGGCGGTGCCGCAGTCGGGGCCCATGAGGAGCAACCCCTTGCGCGCGGCGAGCTGCTTCAGCGCCGCTTCGTCCTCGAGCGGCACGTTGTCGGAGAACACCAGCACATGCAGGCCTCGCTCGAGCGCGGCGCGCGCCTCGTGCGCCGCGAACGGCCCCGGCACCGAGATGAGGGCGAGGTTGGCGCCGGGAAGCAGCGCCGCCGCGCCGGCCAGGCTCCTCGCCCGCGGCAGGCCGCCCTGCTCGGCGCGTCCCGGCGCCTCGGCAAGCAGCGCGCCCGCCTGCGCGAGCGCGGCCTGCGCCTCCGCCGCGCTGCCCGCACGCACCGCGATGATGAGGTCGTTCGCCCCCGCGTCCTCGCCTTCGGCGGCAAGCAGCCCCGCTTCGCGCAGCAGCGCCCGGTTGGAGGGCGTGCCGATCATGAGCGCTGCGGCCTGGACGCCGGCGAGCGCCTCCAGGCGCCGCGACACGCGCATCAACGCGACGGAATCGAGATAGCGCCCGCGCTCGACGCGGTTAACGATCATGGCCGGCGAGCGCGAGCAGCGCCTGTTCGAAGCACGCGAGCGGCGCGCGCGCCACGCCGGCGCCCACCTGCCCGACGCCCGGGCGGCGGTGCGCGATGCCGGTGTTGATCGCCGGCGCGATGCCGCTTTCCACCACGCGGCGCACGTCAATGCCGGTGGGCGTGCCCGCGAACTCGAGGGCGGGAATGCCCCACTTCGGATTGCGGGTCGCGCTGATCTCCGCCATGGCGCGCGTATAGCCGAGCGCTTCGGCGAAGCCGCCGGCGCCGACGAAGCCCGCCACCGCGGGCGCCGCGGCCATGGCGAAGGCGCCGAGCCCCACCGCCTCGAGGATCGCCGAGTCGCCCATGTCGGGATTGGCATCGGCCGCGCTGTAGCCCGGAAAGTACAGCCCCTGCGGCATCTCCACCGGTGCGGTGAACCAGCGCTCGCCGCACCCGGCGACGCGGATGCCGAAGTCGGTGCCGTTGCGGCTCATCGCGGTGACGATGCTCGAGCCCTCCGTGCCGCGCGCCGGGTCGAGGATCGACTTACCCATCGCCATGGCGACATTGAGGAAGAACTGATCGTTGGCGCCCATGAACTCGAAGGCGCGCGCGAGGCCTCGCCCATCGCCGGCGGCGCGCGCCAGGGCCGGCGCGAGGGCGCGCACCAGGAGCGACGAGCAGGCGACGTTACGCTGGTGCATCTCGTCGCCCATGGCGAGGCCGCGCGCGATGAGCGGCCCGAGCTCCACGGCGCCGGCGCGCAGCGCGCGGCCGAGCAGCGGCCCGAACTCGTCGCGCAGCCAGGCCAGGCGCGCCAGCACCTCGGCGTCGTTGCCGCCGAAGCGCATCACCTTGCCCAGGCCCTCGTTCAGCGCGCACACCGCCCGGTTGCCGAAGGCGCGGTTCTCCACGACGAGGAGCGGCATGCTGCGGGTGGTGATTCCCGTCATCGGGCCGACGGCGCCATGGTGGTGGTTCGGCGCGAAGCGCACGCCGCCGCCGGCGGCGAGCTGCTCGGCCTCGGCGAGGTCGCTCGCCCAGCCCTCGAACACCAGCGCGCCGGCCACCGCCCCCTGCATCGGCCCGCACATGCGCGCCCACTCGAGCGGCGGCCCCGCGTGCAGCACCAGCCGCTCGGCGTCGAGCGCCGGAATCAGCTCGCCGGCGCGGCGCACATCGGTGAGCGCCGGCGCCGCCGCAAGGATCTTCTCCAGCGCGCGGGCGTTGGCACGCTCCACCGCCTCGCCCTCGAGCGCCGCGAGCGCCGCGAGCAGGCGCGCTTCGCCGCGCGCCGGGGGCGTCCAGTCGACCTGCGCGACCGCCGTGCCGTTGGCGGCGAGCTCGCGCGCGAAGCCCGCGAGGCCTATGTTCACGACCCGCACCGGGCCGGCGAGCAGGCTGGCGATCATGCCGCTAGCGCCGTGCCCGCCAGCGCAGCTGGGCGTAGCGCTCGCGCGGCCCGGCGGGCATGAGATGGAGCGGCGCCGCCGCCTCCAGCGCCTGGGGCTGGATGCCGAACGGAAAGGCGCCGCTGCAGACGTTCGCGCTCTGCATGGAGCGGTAATTGTCGCGGGTCATGAGCCGGCCCGGGAGCTTCTCCAGCACCGCGGCCTGCAGATAGGACAGCCGCGGCGGCAGCCCGACGATGAGGCGCCGGCGGCCGGTGAGGGCGCACACGTAGCGCACCAGCTCGCGCAAGGTGTAGCGCGTCGGGCCGCACAGCTCATAGGTCTTGCCGAAGGTATCGGGCTCGTCGAGCGCGCGGTGCAGCGCGGCCGCGACGTCGCCGACATACACCGGCTGGAAACGGGCCTCCGGGCAGGCGAGCGGCAGCACCGGGAAGACCCGCGCGAGGCCGGCAAAGCGGTTGAGGAAGCGGTCTTCGGGCCCGAACAGCACGGAGGGGCGGAAGACCGTGACGTCGAGCTCGCGGGCACCGAGCACGACTTCTTCGCCGACGCCCTTGGAGCGCAGGTATTCGGAGGGGCCGTCGACCGACGCCCCGAGCGCGCTCACATGGAGCAGCCGCCGCACGCCCTGCGCGCGGCAGGCGGCCACGAGCGCGCGCGGCAGCTCTACGTGCACGCGCTCGAAGTCGCCGTGCAGCACCCCGGCCAGGTTCACCACCGCGTGCTTGCCGCGCACGAGCCGCTCGAGCATGCCGGGCTGGCAGACGTCGGCTTCGATGACGTCCACCGTCGGCAGCAGGATCAGGTGCTTCGCGCGATCGCGGCGCCGGGAGGGCACCGTGACCTTGATCGCCTCGGCGGCGAGCGCCGACACGAGATGGCGGCCGATGAAGCCAGAGCCGCCGACGACCAGCACCTCGGAGACCCTCATGACGCCTCAGGGAAGGTCGTCGTCGCCGGGATCGGCTGCGCCGCGCGCGGGAATGACTCCGAGACGCGACTTGAGCGGTGCGGGATTGCCCTGCATCACCGCGGCGTAGAGCACCGCGTTGGCCATCACCTTCTTCACGTAGTCGCGCGTCTCGCCGAACGGGATGGTCTCGGCATAGATGGCGCCTTCCATGGCGCGCGCGTCGCGCCAGCGCCGCGCCCGCGAGGGGCCGGCGTTGTAGGCCGCCGAGGCGAGCACCGGATGGCCGAGCTGGTCCAGCACGAGCCGCAGGTAGCCGGTGCCGAGCCCCACGTTGGTCGAGACCTCGGTGACGTCCTTCGGCCGGTAGCCGCGCATGCCGATGCGCGTCGCCATGTACTTGGCGGTGCGCGGCATGAGCTGCATCAGTCCCGCCGCGCCGGCGCTCGAGCGCGCATCGGCGATGAACCGGCTCTCCTGGCGCACCAGGCCGAGGACCCAGGCCTCGTCCAGCCCGTGGCTCTGAGCGGACTCGCGGAACACTTCGTGGAACGGCGCCGGGTAGCGCAGCGCGAAGTTGTGGACTGCCTTGGTGCGGTCGGCCGTGTGGATGGCGCGGTCGTAGATGGCGGCGCGGTGCGCGAGCTCGGCCGCGGCGATGAGCTCGTGATCCGAGAACGAGCGGATGTTGAACAGCCATTCCCGCACGCCCTCGGTCCGAATGCCCAGGCGGATGAGCTCGATGGCGCGTGCAAGGCCGGCATGGCGCTTCGCCCTGTCGAGGTCGGCCTCGCTCGGCACGTGGTTCGCCTCGGGGAGCGCGAAGTACTGGCCGAGCTCCTCGTTGGCGAGCAGGCCATAGAAGTGCGGCTCGCCGGCGATGCGCAGGTAATAGGCGCGGCTTCCCGTGTGCTCGCCCTGCACGGCGAGCGCCCGGCCGTACCAGTACGTCCAGGCCGGATCGCGCCGCGCCTGCGGCGACATGCGGTCGATGGCGTGGCGCACGGCCGGCCACTGCAGGGCGCGCAGCGCCGCGCGCGCCTTCCAGGCAAGCTGCTCGTCGTCCAGGGGCTCTTCGCCGGCTCGGCCGTACCAGGCGAGCGCCTGCGGGTGGTGCACACGGGCGCCTTCGTGACCGACGCGGCCCCAGAGATAGCGCAGGTCCTCGGCGGGCAGCACCTGGGCGAGCGGGCCCTCCAGCAGCGCGGCCGCGGCCTCGGGCTCGAGCCGCGCATGGCGGATGGCGGCGAGCACCACGACCTCGCGCTGCGCGCGCCGCGTGAGCGTCTTGGGCAGCTTCGCGAGCAGCCGCTTGGGCTGGCGCGCGGCCTCCGCCAGCGCGCGCTCGTCGGGCGACTCCCCCTTGGGGAGGTAGCCCAGGGCATCCTTGGCGGCGGTGATCTGCCCGTTCTGGAACAGCACCCGCACGCGCTGCCACACATCGTCGATCTGCAGCACGTCTCTCCGCCACAGCACGTCGGCCAGCGCGGCGCAGCCCGGCGGCAGCGCGCGCGGCTCGAGCCACATGCCGCGCGCCTCGGCAGCCGCAGCCTCGTCGCCGCGCGCCAGGCGCGAGAGCCATGCATAGCAGCGGATCTCCAGGTCCTCGCGCCCGTAGCGCGCGAGCTCGCGGTCGAACTCATTCCAGTCGGAGCGCTTGCCGAGCACCTTGAGCCAGTCGCCGCGCAGCCGCTCCGCGACATACTGGTCGGCGTGCTGCTCGAGGAAGGGGCGCACGTCACTTGCGTGCGCGTCGTCCAGCCGCAGGGCGATCGCCCAATAGCGCACCCAGGGTGCGAGCACGTGCTGATCGAGCCTCGCGGCGTGGCGCGCAAGGCGCATCGGATCGCCGGCGCGATAGGCGTCGAACGCGCCCACCACGGCCTCGTCGGAGGCCGCAACGGCGGTCGCGGCGCCGAGGCCGAAAAGCAGGCTAAGGGTTCGAATCTTCTTGGAAATCACCGCCGGCGCAGAATAGCATGGCCCGATGGACGCGAGTTTAAAAACCTGGCGCAAGGCACAGCGCGAGCGGCTCATCGCCACGCGCGAAGCGCTCCCGCGCGCGGTGCTGGAACGCCGGCGCCGGCGCATCGACGCGAGCCTGGAGCGCGCCTTTCCCGGGCTGGCGGGGAAGACGGTCGCCTTCTGCTGGCCCATCCGCAACGAGTACGACGCGCGCCACATCGCGCGCCACCTGCGCCGGCGCGGCTCCCGGACCGCGCTGCCCGTGGTGGTCGCCGCCCGCGCGCCGCTCGTCTTCCGCGAATGGCGCCCGGGAATTCCGCTGGCGCGGGGCGCGCTCGACATTCCCTACCCGGCGAGCGGCCCCGCGGTCGTGCCCGAAGCGGTGCTCCTGCCCATGAACGGATGGGACGCGCAGGGGTTCCGGTTGGGCTATGGCGCGGGCTTCTTCGACCGCACGCTCGCGGCGCTTTCGCCGCGCCCGGTGGTGATCGGCGTTGCCTATGAGGACGCACGGGTGGACACCATCCATCCGCAGCCCTGGGACATCCCGGTCGATTACCTTGTCACCGAGCGCGGGGTATACCGCCGCGACCCGGGCGGCCTCGCCTTCCTCGGAGAACCGCCCGGCGGCGACGACCCGAGCGCGCTCAGCTCCCCGGTCTGCTACGCCGGCGAGCTGACTTCGGGGTCAGGGTCGTAATTCGACTGAAGGTTCCGCGGGGCGCGAATTACGACCCTGACCCAGTAGTGTCCGGTTAAAACTCGAACAAAGTTAGCTGGTTATGGTGTTCGAGGCGATGCTGCGTGAGCGGTCGTAGCGTAAGTACCTGATCTATTGGTTCTCGCTCAAAGAGCGTGAGGCTCAATATCTGTAGAAGTTCATAGAGCGATGCCTCGAGCTTGAAGCGTTTCTTGATGATGGCGACGAGCACGTAGACGGCCACGGCAATCCAAATCTGCGTCTTCACGGCGTTCTCCGAGGTGCCGAAGAACGCTTTGATACGAAGGTGTTGCTTGATCCACTTGAAGAAGAGTTCGATCTGCCAGCGACAGCGGTAGAGCGACGTGATGGTGAGCGCCGGCAGAGCAAAGTTATTAGAGAGCACGACGAGCGACCTCCCGGTCTGCAGATCCTTGATGCGAACGCGTCTTAGCGGCTCGGGGTAATCCTTATGCGCATAAAAGTTGTTGAGGATGATCGTGTGGTCGCTGCGAAGGCCGGTGCTGCGATCTACAGAATGCGAATAACGGCGTCTTGCGTTGAGATTGGACTTGGCGCGAATGACAAAGAAGGCGCCGACTTCCTGGAAGCGGTGAAGCCGCGCGAAATCCACGAATCCCCGGTCCATGACATAGAAAGCACCGGGTTCGGGAATGAGCTGATCGAGGATGGCGTAGTCGCTGAATTTGCCGTCGCTGACATAGAGGAAACTCGGGATGCTGCCGCGCAGATCGAGCAGCGTATGAAGCTTGACCGCGCTGTCGTTGGATCGGTAACGAGCCCACGGGAACATCGACAGGCATAGCTCAATGAGCGTGCTATCGAGTGCATAAACCGTATTGGCAAGCTCCACCTCAAGCGGGTCATCGGCGTACAGCGGCCGCGCAATGCCGATCAGTGCTTGTGCAAATTCAGCGTAGATGCGCCAGTCGCGCGCTTCGTTAGCGTCAGCAAGGGTGCTGCGCGAAACGCGCCCACGAATGCCCAAGTGATAGAGCTTGGCCTCATGCGCGCGAAGACAGGCTTCGATGTCGCGCAGGCTCTCGCGATAGGTGAGCTGCGCAAACGCCATGCACAAGAACTGGTTGCCGCACGAGAAGTGTTTGACGTATCGATCGCCACCGTACTTCGTCACCAAACGCTGAAAACGCTTCCACGGCAGAAACTCCATGAGTTGCGCGAACACGAATTTGCCCACGCGCATGACCGCTCCCTAGGGTCGAAGAACCCCTAGATTCGGCCATGGCGCAGTTCAAATCGTGGACATCATCAAACCGCGGCTTCTCTACCGCAGATCAATGACTTACGCTTCTCTCCGAGGACTTTAACCGGACACTACTGACCCTGACCCCGAATTCAGCGCTTGAGCGCGAGCGTCAGGCCGTCGCCGACGGTAAGGAGCGCGAGGTCCACCCGCCGGTCGCGCACGAGCGCCGCGTTGAGCGCGCGGATCGCCCGGGTGTCGGCGTCGCGCCGCGCGGCATCGATCACGGCGCCGCCCCACAGCGTGTTGTCGATCGCGATGAGGCCGCCGCGGCGCACGAGCGCGAGGCAGCGCTCGTAGTAGGCCCGGTAGTTCGACTTGTCGGCGTCGATGAAGGCGAAGTCGAAGGGGCCCCGCAGCGAGCGCAGGGTGTCGAGGGCCGGCCCCAGGCGCAGCTTGATTCTGGAGGCGACACCCGCCTTCGCCCAGTAGCGCCGCGCGATGGCGGTCCACTCCTCGCTCGTGTCGCAGCACACCACCCGGCCGCGCGGCGGCAGCGCGAGCGCCACGGCGAGCGCCGAGGCGCCGGTAAAGGTGCCGATCTCCAGGCAGCGGCGCGCGCGCAGCAGGCGCACGAGCAGCGCGAGCAGCGCCCCCTGGTCGGGGCCGATCTGCATGCCGCGAAAGCGCAGCTTCCCGGTCTCGACGCGCAGCGCCTTCTGCACCGCGGTCTCGCGCGCGCCGCGCCGGGCGACGTAGGCGTAGAGCGCCTCGCTCAGCCCGAGCGCCCTCATACCAGGAACAGCCGGTAGGCCGGGTTGCGCGTTTCCTCGGCGTAGGGATAGCCCAGCTTGCGCAGGAAGGCGCGGAAGGCGCGCATCTCGCTCGGCGGCACCTGCACGCCGACCAGCACCCGGCCGTAGTCGGCGCCGTGGTTGCGGTAGTGAAAGAGGCTGATGTTCCAGTCGCTGCGCAGGTTGTCGAGGAACTTCATGAGCGCGCCGGGCCGCTCGGGGAACTCGAACCGGTAGAGAAGCTCGTGGCGCGCAAACGGCGCACGCCCGCCCACCATGTGGCGCACGTGCGTCTTCGCCATCTCGTTGTCGGACAGGTCCAGCGTCTGCAGGCCCTGGCGGCGCAGGTTGCGCACGATGCGGGAAGTCTGCGCGCGGCCCTCCACCTCGATGCCGACGAACACATGCGCTTCGCTCGAGTCCGCGATGCGGTAGTTGAACTCGGTGATGCTCTTGGCCCCGAGCGTGGCGCAGAACCGCTTGAAGCTCCCGGGGCGCTCCGGGATGGTGACCGCGAGCACCGCCTCGCGATGCTCCCCGAGCTCCGCCTCCTCGGCGATGAAGCGCAGCCGGTCGAAGTTGGTGTTGGCGCCGGAGGCCACCGCGACGAGCGTGCGCCCGCGCGCCCCGCGGCGCTCGACCCAGCGCTTCGCGCCGGCGACGGCAAGGGCGCCCGCCGGCTCGAGCACTACGCGTGTGTCCTCGAACACGTCCTTGATCGCGGCGCAGATCTCGTCGGTGTCCACCAGCACCATTTCGTCCACGAGCGCACGGCACAGGCGGAAGGGCTCGCGCCCTACCTGCCGGACCGCGACGCCGTCGGCGAACAGGCCCACGTGGTCGAGCTTGACGCGCCGGCCGCGGCGCAGGGAGCGCGCCATGGCATCGGCGTCGGCCGGCTCCACGCCGACGATCCGCACGCCCGGCCGCACGCGCTTCACGTACGCCGCGATGCCGGCGATGAGCCCGCCGCCGCCCACCGGAACGAAGATGGCGTCGAGCGCGCCGGTGTGCTGGCGCAGGATCTCCATGCCGATCGTGCCCTGGCCGGCGATCACCTCCGGATCGTCGTAGGGATGCACCAGCACGAGGCCGCGGCGGCGCTTGAGCTCGAGCGCGTGCGCCGAGGCGTCGGCATAGGTGTCGCCGTGCAGCACGATCTCGGCGCCGCGCGCGGCGACCGCGTCGACCTTGATGCGCGGGGTGGTGACCGGCATGACGATGACCGCGCGGCAGCCCAGGCGCTGCGCCGCGAGCGCCACGCCCTGCGCATGGTTGCCGGCGCTCGCCGCGACCACCCCGCGGCGCAAGCGCGCGGCGGGCAGCGCGGTCATCTTGTTGTAGGCGCCGCGCAGCTTGAACGAGAATACCGGCTGCAGGTCCTCGCGCTTGAGGTGCAGCGCGTTGCCCAGGCGCTTGGACAGCGCCGGGGCGAGCTCGAGCGGCGACTCGATCGCCACGTCGTAAACCCGCGCCTTGAGCACGCGCTCGAGATAATCGTTCTTCACTGCTGGTTTTCCACCCTTTGCCGGAGCGCGCGAATTTAGCATGGCGGAACTGGCGGGCCTGTTCGTCGCAGCCTTCGTCGCCGCGACCCTGATTCCGCTGTCGTCGGAGGCGGCGCTGTTCGCGTACCTGCATTTTTACCCCGAGCGGGCCGCGCTCGCGGTGGCCGTGGCCACGGCGGGAAACACCGCCGGAGGCATGACCTCCTATCTCCTCGGGCGCCTCGTGCCGCAGCGCAAGCTCGACCGGCGCGCGCTCGGCTGGCTCGCGCGATACGGCGCGCCGGCCACCCTTTTCGCCTGGCTGCCGCTCATCGGCGACGGCATTGCGGTCGCGGCCGGGTGGCTGCGCATCCGCTGGTGGGCCGCGGCGCTGTTCATGGCCGCGGGGCGCCTGGCCCGCTACGTGGTCGTCGCGTTGCTCGCGTAGCCGGTCGCGACCCCATGGAGAGACCCCGTTGACCGAGTGGCTGGCGATCGGCGTCGGACTCGCCGGCGGGCTCCTCGCCTGCCTCTACTGGGGGCAGCGGGTGCTGCCGCCGCTCGTGGCGCGCGCGCGCCACCCGCAGCTCATGGTGAAGCTCGCCTTCGCGGGCACCGCGGTGATGCTGCTGCCGGCGCTGCTGCTGTCCATCGTCGCCGGTGCGCCCCTCGGGGCGCGCTGGGGCGCGCTCGGGAT
>DATLGR010000301.1:0-3700 GCA_035540415.1 Burkholderiales bacterium
CACCAGCACCCCGCCCTTTTTCGGCACGAGGCGCACGCCCAGGCGGGCGCGCCGGCGATAGCCCCAGTCTTCGCCGTACACGATCGGCAGCAGCAGCTCGGGCGCGACGCCGCCGATGCGCGCGAAGCTCTCCTCGAGCCAGCGCTGCTTGGCCGCCATCTGGGTGCGCGCATCCGCATGCTGCAGGCTGCAGCCCCCGCAGACGCCGAAGTACGGACAGCGCGGCGCCACCCGGCTGGCCGCGGGCTTGACGATGCGCGTGGCGCGGGCGGTGTCGAAGGCGGCCTTGCGCCGCAGCGGCTCGAAGGCAACCTCTTCCCCCGGCAGCGCGCCCTCGACGAACACCACCTTGCCGTCGGGCTGCCGCGCGACGCCGCGCCCCTCGGCGTCGAGCGACTCGATGTGCAGCGTCAATCCTTCCAGAGCCTCAGGAACTCCGCCCAGTGCGGCTCGCTGCGCTTGGCGAGCGCGGAGCGCACGAGCTCGCACTCGGCGCGGTAGCGCTCCGGCGAATAGGCGCAGCGCATGTGCTGGAACCGCAGGAACAGCAGGTAGGTATTGACCGTGTCGGCCTCGCAGTAGTTGCGAATCGCCTCCAGCCGCCCGGCGCGATAGCTCTCCCACACCCCCGCGCCGCCCACGCCGAGCTTGCCCGGGAGGCCGGCGAGGCGGGCGAGCTCGTCCAGCGGCACGCCGCGGCCGCCGTAGAGCGACAGCACGTCCATGAGGTCGGTGTGGCGCTCATGGAAGCGGTTGATGTAGTTGCTCCACTTGAAGTCCTTGTTGTCGGCCCCCGTATCCCAGAAGCAGGCGGCAGTGACGCCGTGCACGAGCGCCCGCGCGGCGAGCACCGGCAGGTCGAAGCTGCGGCCGTTCCAGGACACGAGCTGCGGCACGTAGCGGTTCACGCCGTCGAAGAAGCGCTGCAGCGCGGCGGCCTCGCCCGCCTCGGGCTCGCCCAGGGTGAAGACGCGCAGCCCGTCGTCGTTGCGCAGCACGCACGAGATCGTCACCACGCGGTGCAGGTGGACCGGCAGGAAGTCGCTCGCGCCGGTTTGCACGCGGCGGCGCTGGAACGCCACCTCGGCCACATCGGCGTCGGGCAGCTCGGCCGGCAGCTCGTGGATGCGCCGGATCCCGTCGCAATCCGGGATGGTCTCGATGTCGAAGGCGAGGACCGGCGTCATGCTAGTCGGGAAACACCCCCGTGGAGAGGTAGCGGTCGCCGCGGTCGCACACGATGCTCACGATGACCGCGTCCTTGAGCTCGCGCGCGATGCGCAGCGCGACGTGCATCGCGCCGCCGGAGGAGATGCCGGCGAAGATGCCCTCCTCCCGCGCGAGGCGCCGCGTCATCTCCTCGGCCTCGGCCTGGCTCACCGGCTCCACGCGGTCGACGCGGGCGCGCTCGTAGATCTTCGGCAGATAGGCCTCGGGCCACTTGCGGATGCCGGGGATCTGCGAGCCCTCCTCGGGCTGGCAGCCCACGATCTGGATGGCGCGGTTCTGCTCCTTGAGGAAGCGCGAGCAGCCCATGATGGTGCCGGTGGTGCCCATGCTCGAGACCAGGTGCGTGATGCGTCCCCCGGTGTCGCGCCACAGCTCGGGCCCGGTGGTCTCGTAGTGCACGCGCGGATTGTCGGGGTTGGCGAACTGGTCGAGCATGGTGCCGCGGCCATCGCGCACCATCTTCTCCGCGAGGTCGCGCGCACCCTCCATGCCGCCCGCCTGCGGCGTGAGGATGATCTCGGCGCCGTAGGCGCGCATGGTCTGGCGCCGCTCCACCGAGAGGTGCTCGGGCATGATGAGCACCATGCGGTAGCCGCGGATCGCCGCCGCCATCGCGAGCGCGATGCCGGTGTTGCCCGAGGTGGGCTCGATCAGCGTGTCGCCCGGGCGCAGCTCGCCGCGCTCCTCGGCGTGCCGGATCATGGAGATGGCCGGACGGTCCTTCACCGACCCGGCCGGGTTGTCGCCCTCCAGCTTGGCGAGGAGCACGTTGCGATTCGTCTCGTTCTCGCGCCCGGGGAGCCGCTGCAGGCGCACGAGCGGGGTGTTGCCGATGAAATCCTCGAGGGTACGGTTCATGTCTGCTCCAGCTCGCGGACGTAGGCCGCGACGCCCTCCTCGACGCCACGGAAAGGATGCGGATAGCCGGCGCCGCGCAGGCGCGCAAGATCGGCCTCGGTGAAGCTCTGGTACTTGCCTTTCAGCGCCGCCGGGAAGGGGATGTACTCGATGAGGCCCTTCGCGGCGAGCTCGCGCGCCGAGTGCGCCGTGCCGTGGACCGCATTGATGACCGCCGCGGCGAGCTGGTTGAAGGTCTGCGCGCGTCCCGTGCCGCAGTTGAAGATGCCCGACACGTCGCGATGCTCGAGGAACCAGAGATTGACATCCACCACGTCGTCCACGTGCACGAAGTCGCGCCGCTGCTCGCCGTCGCCGTAGCCGCCGGAGCCGACGAAGAGCTTCACCTTGCCCGAGTCGCGCAGCTGGTGGTAGGCGTGCCAGGCGACCGACGCCATGCGGCCCTTGTGCGCCTCGTTCGGCCCGTAGACGTTGAAGTAGCGAAACCCCGCCACCGGCGCCGAGCGGCCCGGCAGCGCGCGGCGCACCAGCTGGTCGAACAGGAACTTGGAGTAGCCGTACACGTTGAGGGGCCGCTCGCAGGCGCGCTCCTCGCGGAACTCGGGGCCCGCGCCGTACACCGAGGCCGACGAGGCGTAGAGCAGCGCCACCTCGGTCTCCTGGCACCAGTCGAGGAGCGTCTTGGAGTAGCGGTAATTGTTCTCCATCATGAAGCGCCCGTCGGCCTCCATCGTGTCGGAGCAGGCGCCCTGGTGGAGCACCGCCTCGACCGCGCCGTCGAAGCTGTCCAGCCGCTGCAGGAACTCGGCCTGGTCGAGGTAGTCCGCGATGTCCAGGCGCGCGAGGTTGCGCACCTTGTCGGACTGCTGCAGGTTGTCCACCGCGACGATCTCGGTCACGCCCGCGGCGTTCAGCGCCTGCACGATCCGCGAGCCGATGAAGCCTGCCGCGCCGGTGACCACGTAGTACATGAGCTCAGTCGTCTCCGAAAAGTTCGGCGCGGCTCGCCGTCGCCGTGCCCAGTTTACCGACGACGATGCCGGCGGCGCGGTTGGCGGTGCGCACGGCCTGCTCGAGGTCCGCGCCGGCGGCCAGCATCACCGCCATCGTGGCGATCACCGTGTCGCCCGCGCCGGTGACGTCGAACACCTCGCGCGCCTCGGCGGCGATGGTGCGCGAGGCCCCCTTCGTGAAGAGGGTCATGCCCTCCTCGCCGCGCGTGAGGAGCAGCGCCTCCAGCCCGAGCGCCGCGCGCAAGGCGTGGGCGCGCCGCGCGAGGTCGCGCTCGTCCTTCCAGCGGCCCACCACCTCGCGCAGCTCCGCCACGTTGGGCGTGATGACGCTCGCGCCCCGGTAGCGCGCGTAGTCGTCGCCCTTGGGATCCACGAGCACCCGGCGGCGCGCCCGGCGCGCGGCCCGGATCATGTCCTCGATGTGCGTGAGCCCGCCCTTGCCGTAGTCGGAGAGGATCACCACGTCGCAGCCGGCCAGCGCGCGCTTGAAGGCTTCCAGCTTGGCCGCCAGCACCTCGGTGGAGGGCGGGCGCTCGAAGTCGATGCGCAGGAGCTGCTGCTTGCGCCCGATCACCCGCAGCTTCTGCGTGGTGGCGACG
>DATLGR010000302.1:0-2624 GCA_035540415.1 Burkholderiales bacterium
CGATCTCGTCGATCTGCCGCGCCAGGCGCGCCGCATCGAGGCCGTGCGCCATCGCCATGCGGCGCGAGTGGTCGGTGATCGCGAGGTACTCGAGCCCGCGCGCCTTTGCCGCGGCGGCCATTTCGGCGAGGCTGTTGCGCCCGTCGGTGGCGCTCGTGTGCGTATGGAGGTCGCCGCGCAGGTCGGCGAGCTCCACCAGTCGCGGCAGCTCGCCGAGGCGCGCCGCCTCGAGCTCGCCCGCGTTCTCGCGCAGCTCCGGTGCGATCCAGGGCAGGCCCACCGCGGCGTAGACCGACTCCTCGGTCTCGCCGGCGATGCGGCGGCGAGCGCGCCAGACACCGTACTCGTTGATCTTCAGGCCGCGCTCGATGCCGAGCCGGCGCACCGCGATGTTGTGCGCCTTGGAGCCGGTGAAGTAGTGGAGCGCCGCGCCGAGGCTGGCGCGCGGCACGACGCGCAAGTCCACGGGCAGCCCGCAGCGCAGCACCACCGCCGCGCGCGTCTCGGCGTGCGCCACCACCTCGCGCACTTCCGGGTAGGCGAGAAAGCGCCGCACCACCGCCTGCGGTCGCTCGGAGCACGCGAGGAGGTCGATGTCGCCGACGGTCTCCTTCATGCGGCGGTAGCTGCCGGCTACCAGCGCGCGCAGATAGCGCGCGTACGGCTCGGCGTGCTGCGCGGCCGTCGCGAGCTTGAAGCGCCGAGCCTTCGACGCGCGCGCCGTTGCCGCCTCCAGCAGGCGCTGCTCGGTGCGCTCGCCGAAGCCCGGAATGGCGCGCAGCCGCCCTTGCGCCGCGGCGCGCTGCAGGTCGTCCGCCGAGGCGATGCCGCGCTCGAGAAGCGCGTGCACGCGGCGGGGTCCCAGCCCGGGCAGCGCGAGCAGCCCGGTGACACCCTCCGGGAAGCGCCCGCGCAGCTCCTCGAGCAGCGCGCAGCGACCGTCCAGGGCGAGGCCGCGGATCTTGCCGGCGAGGTCCTCGCCGATGCCCGCGAGCCGCGGCAGCTCGCGCCCCTCGGCGAGCGTCTGCGCGAGCTCGAGGCGCAGATCGCCTACCACGCGCGCCGCATTGCGGTAGGCACGCACGCGAAACGGATTCTCGCCGGCGAGCTCCAGCAGATCGGCGATCTCGTCGAACGCGCGTGCAATGTCGGCGTTGTGCAGCACCATTCCCCGCAGCATGCCCGCGCCCGCGGCGCGGCAGTTGACGAGGATCAAAGCCGCCGGCACCGCCGGCGCTAGGGTAGCTGCGTGAAACGTCCCACACCGCTCAAGCGCTACATCGCGCAGAACGTGTACGGCCGCTGCGGCGAGGCGGTGACGCGGCTCGCCGCGGCCGGGCTGGTGCCGCGCCCCGCCCTGGCCGACACGCAGGCGCGGGGCGTCCCGCTCGAGCACGATCCCGCGCTCGCCACGGCGGCCACGCCGCGCGCGCCGCTGCCAACGGCGGAGTGGTGAAAAGCAAGCGACCTGTCCGGAAAACCCTGACGCGACAAAAAATAGCGGATCGTCTGCATTGCCGCGCGCCGGAATGCGCCTACCATTGCGCGTTGTCGCAACTACACCGGGGGCGCATCTCATGGCAATTGGCACCGCCAAGCCGACGGCGAGCGAGGTATCGATCGGGCTCGAGCGCGATGGGTTCCTGCGCACGCTCATCCGCGAGCTGAGCGGCACGCTGCAGGAGGTGGTCGGTCTCGAGGAGGCCGCCGGGTTCGTGAGCGTGGTGGGCCAGCGGGTCGGCGAGCACATCAACCGCGACTACAAGGCCGCGCTCGAGGTCGAAGGCCTGTCGCGCGAGCAGGTGGCGCAGGTGCTGGTGGATCTCAAGCGGCGCATCCGCGGCGACTTCTACGTCGTCGAGGAGAGCGAAGAGAAGATCGTGCTCGGCAACCGCCGTTGCCCCTTCGAGGACAAGGTGGTGGGACGCCCGGCGCTGTGCATGATGACCTCCAACGTGTTCGGCGTGATCGCGGCCGAGAACCTCGGCTACGCCAAGGTCGAGCTGCGCGAGACGATCGCGCAGGGCGCCTCCGGCTGCCGCGTCGTGGTGCACCTGAAGGCGACGCCCGAGGCGCAGGCGGCCGGCGGCCGGGAATACTTCAAGAGCTGAGGCGGTGGCGGGCGAAGCGCTTGCCCGGCTGCTCGCCGCGCTGCCCGAGGCCCACCTGCTCGTCGGCGCCGACGGCGCCATCGCGGCGGCCAACCGGCCGGCGGCCGAGCTGCTCGCCGGCGCGGCGAGCCTGGCGCCGGGCCGCAACCTCGCGGAGTTCGTGAACGGCGGCGCCGCGGCGCTCGGCGAATACCTTCGCGCCTGCGCGCGCAGCGGCCAGCTCCTGCCGGGCGCGCTGCGTCTGCTCGACGGCCGCGGCGGCCAGCGCGCGGTGCGCGCCGAAGGGGCGCTGCTCGAGCCGCGCAGCGGGGCGCGGCCGGCGCTCCTGGTCATGCGCCTGCTGCCCAAGGAGGCGGCGGTGAACCGCTTCGCCGCGCTCAACCTGCGCATCGACGAGCTCAACCGCGAAATCGCGCGCCGGCGCCAGGCCGAGCATGCGCTGAGCGAGGAGCGCGAACGCCTGCGCGTGACCCTCGCGAGCATCGGCGACGCGGTGATCGCCACCGACCGCGA
>DATLGR010000303.1:0-3485 GCA_035540415.1 Burkholderiales bacterium
GAGCGCGACTTCGCCGTCGTCTCGGTGCCGGTGACCTATGGCCAGATGCTCGCCGTGCACCCCTCGGTGCCGGCCAACTCCATCGCCGACCTGGTCGCGCTCGCACGGCAGAAGAAGCTGAACTATGCTTCGGGCGGCAACGGCACGCCAAGCCACCTTACCTACGCCTATTTCCTCGCGACCGCCGGCATCGACATGAACCACATTCCCTACAAGGGCACCGGCCAGTCGATCGTCGACGTGGTGGGCGGGCAGGTGGAGACGATCTTCGCGGTCACCACGGGCGTGCTGCCGCACGTGAAGGCGGGGCGGCTGCGCGCGCTCGGCGTCTCGAGCACGCAGCGCTCGACGCTCGCGCCCGAGGTGCCGACGGTGTCGGAGGCGGGCTTCAAGGACTTCGATGCCGCGTTCGCCTACGCGGTGATGCTGCCGCCGCGCACGCCGAACGAGATCGTGCAGGCGTTGTCGCGCGAGATCCGCGCCGCGCACCGCCTGGCCGACGTGCAGGAGAAGAACCGCCTGTTCGACTATGCCGCGACCGACATGGATCCGCAGCAATCGGCCGACTGGCTGAAGCAGCGGCGCGAGCACTGGACCCGGGTGGTGCAGCGGGCCGGGATCAGCGCCGATTGATCTGCGTGGAGCGCACGGTTGTGGCCTGAGGCGGACGCAACCGTCGCGCTCGTCGCCCTCGCGGTGCTGGCGGGGGCGGTCATCCAGGGCGTCGGCGGCATCGGCTTTTCGATGTTCGTGGCGCCGCTCGTGGCGGTGGCGCGCCCGGAGCTCGTGCCCGGCCCGATGCTGGTGCTCGGCGGCAGCGTTTCCCTGCTCGCCCTGCTGCGCGAGCGCCGGCGCATCGACTACCGCGCCGCGGGCATCGCGCTCGCGGGGCGCCTGCCGGGCACGGTCGCCGCGGGGCTGGTCGTGGGGCTGCTGCCGCCGCGGCACTTCTCGGTCGTGTTCGCCGTCCTGGTCCTCGCCGCGGTGGCCCTCAGCCTCGTCGCCCGCCGGGCCTACGGAGAGACGCCGCCGCGGCTCGCGGCGGCCGGCTTCGTTTCCGGTCTCATGGGAACCATTACCTCGGTCGGCGCGCCGCCGATGGCCCTGGTGATGCAGCGCTCCGAGCCCGCGCGGCTGCGGGCGACCATGGGGCTGTTCCTTTTCGTCGGCGCGGTGGCCTCGATCGCCGCGCTCGCCTGGGCAGGGCGCTTCGGCTGGGGCGACCTGCAGCTCAGCCTCGTGCTCCTGCCGCCGCTCGCGGCCGGGTTCTGGTTCTCCAGCGCCTTCAGCGGGCGCGTGCCGCCGCGCGCGGTCCGGCTCCTCGTGCTCGGCATCTCGGCGCTCTCCGCTCTTATACTTCTCGCCCAGTCGAGATGAGACCCGTCCCGTCCCCGCGCAACGGCACCCTCGGGCACAGCCACGCTTCGCTCGCCGAGCGCGTCGCCGACGAGCTGCGCCGCGCCATCCTCACCAACCGCCGCCGCCCGGGCGACCGCCTGATCGAGGACCGCCTCTCGGAGGAGATGGGAGTCTCGCGCATTCCCATCCGCGAGGCGCTGCGCGCGCTCGCCGCCGAGGGCCTGGTGGACGTCCAGCCGCGCCGCGGCGCCTCGGTCGCCGCGCTCTCGCCCGAAGTGGCGCGCGACCTGGTCGAGGTGCGCGCGACGCTCGAAGGGCTCAACGCGCGCCTCGCGGCGCGCCACCATCAGCCCGGCATCATCGCCGAGCTGCGCCAGGTGCTCGAGGAAGGCAACCGCGCCGCCAAGACGCGCAACGTCGACGACCTCGTGCGCCTGAACGGCGAATTCCACGACAAGCTCGCCGAGGCGGGCCGCAATACCATCCTGTGGGACATCATGCGCACGCTGCGCGAGCGCACCAGCCTGGTGTTCGCCGCCAATACGGCGCGCCGCGCGGTGCAGGACTGGGCCGAGCACTCCAGCATCCTCGCCGCGGTGATCGACGCCGACGAGGAGCTCGCCGCGATGCTCGCCACGCGGCACGTGCACCGGGCCGCCGAGGCGGTGCTCGGCAAGGCGCCGGGACGCCCTCAGTAGACGATCTCGACCGGAACGCCGAAGGTATAGCCGACGCCGCGCTCGGTGCGGATGTAGCGCGGTGCCGAGGCATCCGGCTCGATCTTGCGGCGCAGCCGCAGGATCTGGACGTCGATGGAGCGGTTGTAGACCTCGTCGTTGTGCAGCCGCGACAGGTCGAGAAGCTGGTCGCGCGACAGGATCCGGTTGGCCGCCCCGAGCAGCGCGACGAGCAGGCTGAATTCTCCGTTGCTCAGCGTCACCGCCCGCCCGTCGCGATGCGCGAGGCGCCGGGTGTTCAGGTTGAGCTCCCAGCCGTCGAAGCGGTAGGCGCGCACGCCCTCGGGCTTGCCCTGGCGCACTTCGGCGCGCCGGCGGCGCAGCACGGTGCGGATGCGCGCGAGCAGCTCGCGCGGGCTGAACGGCTTGGTGAGGTAGTCGTCGGCGCCCAGCTCCAGACCCATCACGCGGTCGGCCTCGTCGCTGCGCCCGGTGAGCATGACGATGGGAATGTCCGAGCCGTCGCGCAGCCGGCGCGCGAGCACCATGCCGTCCTCCGCGCGCAGGCGCAGGTCGAGCACCACGAGGTCGACCACCTGCGATTCGAGCACCTCGTGCAGGCCGCGCCCGTCGGCCACCGCCGTGACCCGCAAGTCGTTGCCGCTCAGGTAATCGGCCACCATCTGGCGGATGGTCGGGTCGTCGTCGACGACCAGCACGTGGGGCTGTCCCGGGGCGGCGAGCGGCGATGGAGCACTCATTTCGGCGGCTTGGATTCTCATCGGCCGGCGCAGTCTAGGCCGGCCGGTCCGGCGCGGTTACACCTGTAATGCCCTTGCAGGAGCCCTGTAAAGTACCGGCAATCCGCGACCCGTCCAATAGCCCCGTGAACGCCCCACCCCTGCCCGGCACCGACGTCCTCGTCATCGAGGACGACGCCATCCTGCGCGACCTGGTCACCGACTGGCTGGAGGCGGCCGGGTACCGGGTGCGCAAGGCCGCCGACTGCAGCCGGGGGATCTCGGAGCTGCAGCGCGAAGTGCCGGCGCTGATCATATCGGACATGTTCATGCCGGGGGCCTGCGGCGTCGAGGCGATCCGGCAGCTCAAGCAGCAGCACCCCGGGATCGGCCTGATCGCGGTGTCGGGGCACTTTCGCTCCGGCCAGGGCCTGAGTCCCGAGGGCGCGCTCGCCGCCGGCGCCGATCGGGCGCTCGCAAAGCCGGTGCGCCGCGCCGAGCTCCTGCAGGCGGTCGCCGAGCTCCTCGGCCGCGCCGGGCGTTAGCGCCGCATGCGCCGCGGCGGGCTGCGCAGTCTGCTCGCCGGCGCCTCGCTCACCCGGGCGCTGGTGTGGCTGGGCGTCGTGCTGGTGGCCGTCAATGTCGCCTCGGCGATCTGGGACATCCGCGCCGAGCGCGTCCTCACCGAGCGGCGGGCGCTGCGCGATTT
>DATLGR010000304.1:0-13288 GCA_035540415.1 Burkholderiales bacterium
TCGTGGGCGGCTCGGACATCATGCGCGAGATGTACCAGTCGGGCGAGTTGCAGAAGCTCCTAGCCGAGAAGCAGAAGGCTTAGCGTCGCTTCCACCTGCGGGAGATACCCCCGGCCGAACAGGTTGAGGTGGTTCAGCAGGTGGTACAGGTTGTAGAGCGGCTTGCGCTGCTAGCGGCGAGTTCGCGCTGCTCGAAGCGGCGTACTAACTGCAGTCGCCGTCGCCCCGCGAAGGCGGGGCCCCGTTAGGCCGCCGTGAGCCTGATTCGGCCGACATTACCGAGCTTGACGTGCTGCTTCGTCTGCCAAAGGTCGTGGTTCGACTGCAGGGCGAGCCAGCTTTCGGGGGAGCGCCCCAACGCCTTGGACAGCCGCAGCGCCATCTCGGGGCTAACGCCGCTCGCCCCGGTAAGAATGCGGTTCAGCGTCGAAGCGGCGACGCCGAGCTTGGCCGCGAGTTCGCGACCGCTCAGTTTGTTGGGCTTGAGGTAGACCTCGGTAATGAACTCACCGGGATGCGGAGGATTGTACATAGCCATCAGTGGTAGTCCTCATAGTCCAATACGTAGGCATGTCCGTCTCTGAACTCGAAGGTAAGGCGCCAACTGCCATTCACCCACACGGACCAGCGCCCGGAGCCTTTCAAGGGATGTAGCCGAAATCCTGGGACATTGATGTCGTCGATCGAGTGAGACGTGTCCAAGGCCGCAAGCAGCATGCGCAGTCGCTTGGCGTGGTGCGGTTGAATACCTGCCGCGCTGCCCGACGCAAAGAACTTTGCCAGCCCTTTGTGCCGGAACGACTGAATCATGCGGCCAGTATACCGTGTTGCGCGACACGCAACAAGGTGTCAGAAGGGATAGGAACTTCCTTCCCGTTCGCGCCGCACAGAACGGCCGAATCCAACCGGATGAGAGCGGCTAGCGGCCCTGAGTTGTTTTCAGGTGTCTTTGCCGAGTACACCTTTTCGACTCAGGCCCCGATGTTTTCTTTCCTACCGCGACAATCCGGGCTAGCGGGCAAGCCGGCGCCGGGCGCGCGCCACCGCCGCGCGCACCTGCGCGGGCGCCGTGCCGCCGGCGTGGCGGCGGGCCGCGACCGAGCCCTCGGGGGTGAGCACTTTCTTCACGTCGGGGCCGATGCGCGTGGAGAAGCGCTGCAGCGTGGCGAGCGGCAGGGCCGCGAGGTCGCAGCCGGCGCGCTCGGCTTCGAGCACCGCGCGCGCCACCGCCTCGTGCGCGTCGCGGAAGGGAAGTCCCTTGCGCACCAGGTAGTCGGCGAGGTCGGTGGCGGTGGCGTGCCCCTCGAGCACCGCGGCGCGCATCGCCGCCGGCACCGGCTCCAGGCCGGCCACCAGGCCCGCCGACATGGCGAGGGAGTCCTTCAGCGTGTCGACCGCGTCGAAGAGCGGCTCCTTGTCTTCCTGGTTGTCCTTGTTGTAGGCGAGCGGCTGGCCCTTCATGAGCGCAAGCAGCGACACCGCCGCGCCGATCACGCGGGCGCTCTTGCCGCGCACGAGTTCGGGAACGTCCGGGTTCTTCTTCTGCGGCATGATGGACGATCCGGTGCAGTAGCCCTCGGGCAGGCGCACGAAGCCGTACCGGGGGCTCGCCCAGAGCACGAGCTCCTCGGAAAGCCGCGACAGGTGCACCATGGCGAGCGCTGCGGCGGCGGCGAACTCGATGGCGAAGTCGCGGTCGGACACCGCGTCGAGCGAGTTCTCGCACAGGCCTTCGAACCCGAGCGCGCGCGCGACGTGCGCGCGGTCGATGGGGAAGCCGGTGCCCGCCAGCGCTGCCGCGCCCAGGGGCAGCCGGTTGACCCGCCGCCGCACCTCGCGCAGCCGCTCGCGGTCGCGCTCGATCATCTCGACGTAGGCGAGCAGGTGGTGGCCGAAGGTCACCGGCTGCGCCACCTGCAGATGCGTGAAGCCCGGCATCACCAGCGCGGCGTGGCGCTCGGCCTGCGCGAGCAGCGCGCGCTCGAGCGCCGCCGCCCGCTCGAGGATCTCGTCGATCTCGGCCCGCAGCCACAGCCGCAGGTCGGTCGCCACCTGGTCGTTGCGCGAGCGCGCGGTGTGCAGCCGCTTGCCGGCGTCGCCGACCAGCGCGGTGAGGCGCCGCTCGATATTGAGGTGCACGTCCTCCGCCGCGATCGACCAGCGGAAGCGTCCCTCGTCGATCTCGCGCCGGATGCGCGCGAGCCCGCGCTCGATCGCCTTCAGGTCGCGCCGCGGCAGGATGCCGCACGCCGCGAGCATGCGGGCATGGGCGAGGGAGCCTTCGATGTCATACTTGGCGAGCCGCCGGTCGAAGCCGACGGAGGCGGTGAATCGCTTGACCTGCTCGTCGACCGGCTCGCGAAAGCGGCCCGACCAGCGTTGCGTTTTTTTTGGCACAGAATACGGTTGAAGACAGCGGCCTGACCATGGCCAGTATAAGGCAATCGAGCAGCCCCGACCTGCTGCCGGACTTCCGCAACCTCGGCGTGACGGCGCGCACGCTGCTCGCCGTGAACGCGGCGGCGGCGGCGGGCGTGGTGTTCGCGGCGACCGACCTCGCCGCGGCGTTCGGCGACTTCGTGCGCGCCGCCGCCTACCTGGAGCCGCTGCTGCTCGTGGTGCTGATCGCGCTCGCGGCGCTCTCGCCGTGGCTCGGGCGGCTGCCGTACTGGCCGGGCGCTGCGGCGGTGGTCGCCGTCGTGGTCGCGCTGGCGGCCGCCTACCACGCCGTGGCGGCGCAGGTGTCCACCGAGCCGGTGGCGCCGCTCGGGCGCGTGCTCGTGCTGGCGGCGATCGTCGCGGCCGCGCTGCTCGGCTACCTGCGCCTGGTGGCGCGCGCGTACTCGCCGGCGCTCGCCGAGGCGCGGCTGCAGGCGCTGCAGGCGCGCATCCGGCCGCATTTCCTGTTCAACAGCCTCAACGCGGTGCTCTCGCTCATCCGGCGCGATCCGCGGCGCGCCGAGCGCGCGCTGGAGGATCTGGCGGACGTCTTTCGCACGCTGATGGCGGAGCCGCGCCGGTTCGTGCGCCTCGCCGACGAGATCGCGCTGCTCGAGCGCTACGCGGAGCTCGAGCAGCTGCGCCTGGGCGAGCGGCTGCGCATCACCTGGGAGCTCGACGCGGCGCCCGCCGATGCGCTGCTGCCGCCGCTCGTGCTGCAGCCGCTGCTCGAGAACGCGGTGTTCCACGGCGTGGAGCCCGCCACCAGCGCCTCCGACGTGCTGGTGCGCATCGAGCGGCGGGGCGATCGGGTGTTCGCGCGCATCGAGAATCCCTACATCGAGGAGCAGCAGCGGCGCGCGGGCAACCGCATGGCGCTGGACAACATCCGCGAGCGCCTGGCGCTGTTCTTCGACGCCGAGGCGCGCATCCGCACCAGCGCCTCGGACAGCCGCTACCGGGTCGAGATCGAGATGCCGTACCGGCCGGAGCGCGCGTGATGCGCGTATTCATCGTGGACGACGAGGCGCCGGCGCGCGAGCGGCTGCGCGAGCTGCTCGAGGACATCGCCGGCGAGCTTCCCACCGTCGTGGTCGGCGAGGCGCGCAACGGGCTCGAGGCGCTCGAGCGCCTGCCGGCGAGCGGCGCGCAGGTGCTGCTCGCCGACATCCAGATGCCCGGCATGGGCGGCCTCGAGCTCGCGCGCCACCTCGCCGCGCTGGAGCAGCCCCCCGCGGTGGTGTTCGTCACCGCGCACGAGCGCCATGCGGTCGAGGCCTTCGAGCTGAACGCGCTGGACTACCTGCTCAAGCCGGTGCGCGCCGCCCGCCTCGCCGCGGCGCTGCGCAAGGCCGCGGTGCCCGGCCGCGAGCAGCTCGCGCGCGCCGCCGGGGCGGCGCGCGAGCACCTCTCGGTGGTCGAGCGCCATCGCATCGTGCTGGTGCCGGTGCGCGAGATCCTGTTCCTGCGCGCGGAGCAGAAGTACGTGACCGTGCGCACGCGCAGCCGCGAGCACCTGATCGAGGAGGCGCTCGTTTCCCTGGAGCGGGAGTTCGCCGAGCTGTTCATCCGCATCCACCGCAACTGCCTCGTGGCGCGCGCCGCGATCCGCGGTTTCGAGCGCAGCGGCGGCGACGAGGAGCCGCACTGGGTGGTGCTCCTCGAGGGCGTCGAGGAGCGCCTGCCGGTCAGCCGGCGGCAGTGGGCGCTCGTGAAGGAGCTGGTCTCTGAGCGCTGAGCGGCTCGTGATCGCCACGCGGCGCAGCCGGCTCGCCCTGTGGCAGGCCGAGCACGTCCGCCAGCGGCTGCAGGCGGCGCATCCGGGCCTCGCCGTGGCGCTGCTGCCGATGAGCACGCGCGGCGACGAGCTCCTCGACCGGCGCCTGGACCAGGCGGGCGGCAAGGGCTTGTTCGTGAAGGAGCTCGAGAACGCCCTCGCCGACGGGCGCGCCGACCTTGCCGTGCACTCCATGAAGGACGTGCCGGCCGAGCTTCCGCCCGGCTTCGTGCTCGCCGCGGTGCTGGAGCGCGAGGACCCGCGCGACGCGTTCGTGTCGAACGCCTACGCGCGGCTCGACGCGGTACCCGCCGGCGGCACGATCGGCACCTCGAGCCTGCGCCGCGGCGCACAGGTGAGCGCCCTCCGCCCCGAGCTGCAAGTGGCGCTGCTCCGCGGCAACGTGGAAACGCGCCTCGCGAAGCTCGACCACGGCGCCTACCACGGGATCGTGCTTGCGGTCGCGGGGCTCGTGCGCCTTGGGCTCGGTGCACGCATCCGCGCGCCTTTGACGCTCGACGAAAGCCTGCCGGCGCCGGGGCAAGGGGCCCTCGGTATCGAATGCCGCGACGACCGTGCCCGAGTGTTGGCGCTCGTCGCGCCGCTGCACGACGCGGCGGCCGGCCGCTGTGTGCAGGCCGAACGGGCCGTGAGCCGCGCCCTCGGCGGCAGCTGCACCGTGCCGCTCGCCGCCTATGCGGAGGCGGACGGCGCCGGGCTCCGGCTGCGGGCCCTGGTCGCCGCGCCCGACGGACGGCGCATGGCGCGCGCCGATTGCCGCGGCACTGAGCCGGCCGCGCTGGCCGCGCAGGTCGTCGAGGAGCTGAGCCGCGGCGGCGCCCGCGAGATCCTGTCGGCCCTTGGACGCTAGAGCACTGGAAGGCCGCGGCATCCTCGTGACCCGTCCAGCGGGCCAGGCGGGGCCGCTCGCGCGCCGGATCGAGGCGGCCGGCGGCAACGCGCTCGCCTATCCGGCCCTCGACATCGAGCCGCTGGCGGAGCGGCCGCTGCCGCCGCTCGCGGGTCTCGACATGGTCGTGTTCGTGAGCCCCACGGCGGTGTGCTGCGCGTTCGAGCGCAGCACCGCGTGGACGGGCGCCGCGCACCTCGCCGCCGTCGGCAAGGGCACGCGCCGGGAGCTCGAGGCGCGCGGCGTGCGGGACGTGATCGCGCCGCAGGAGGGGGGGGACAGCGAGGCGCTGCTCGCCGAGCCGGCGCTGCAGGCGGTGCAGGGCAGGCGCATCCTCATCGTGAAAGGCGAGGACGGGCGCGATGCGCTCGCCGAGACGCTGCGCGGGCGGGGCGCGGCGGTGGAGCTCTTCGAGTGCTATCGGCGCGTCGCGCCGCAGACCGACCCGGCGCCGCTCGCCGCGGCCTGGGACCGGGGCGAGGTGCATGCCGTCACGGCGACCTCCGCGCAAGGGCTCGACCATCTGATCGAGCGCTTCGGCGCCGCGCGGCTCGCGCGCACGCCGCTGTTCGTCACGCATCCGCGCATCGCCGAGCACGCGCGCGCCGCCGGCCTCGCGCAGGTGCGGGTGGCGGGTCCCGGCGACGACGAGCTCGCGGCGGCGCTGGTGGCATACTTCGCTCCCCCGATGAGCGATTCGAATCCGCAGCCCGAGGCTCCGCCGCGCGAGCCGGCCTCGCGCGCGCCCCGTGCGCCGCTGCTGCTCGCGCTGCTGCTCGCGCTCGTCGCCGCCGCTGCGGTCGCCGGCTGGCTCGACGCGCGCAGCCGCATCGACGCCACGCAGCAGGAGCTCGCGCGGCGCCTGCGCGACATCGAGGCCGACGCGCGCGAGGCGCGCGCCGGCGCCCGCCAGGCGCAGGACGCCACGCGCGAGGCGCAGACGCGCATCGGCCAGCTGGAGGCGCGCCTGGCCGAGTCGCACAGCCAGCAGCTTGCGCTCGAGGCGCTCTACCAGGACCTGTCGCGCAACCGCGACGAGTGGCAGCTGGCCGAGATCGAGCAGGTGCTCGCCATCGCCGCGCAGCAGCTGCAGCTCGCCGGCAACGTGCGCGCGGCGCTGCTCGCGCTGCAGCTCGCGGAGTCGCGCCTGGAGCGCAGCGACCGCCCGCAGTTCCTCGCCTTGCGGCGGGCGCTTGCGCGCGACATCGAGCGCCTGAAGGCCCTGCCGGCGCTCGACGTGACCGGCATGACGGTGCGCCTCGACGGCCTCATCGCGCAGGTGGACGCGCTGCCGGTGGCCTTCGAGAAGCGCGCGGAGCCGCCCGGGGCGCCGAAGGCCGCCGAGCCCGAGGGCGAGCGCGGGTTCTGGGGGCGCCTCGCCGCCGAGGTCTGGGGCGAGCTGCGGCAGCTCGTGGTCGTGCGCCATGCCGACAGCCGCGAGCCGCCGCTGCTTGCGCCCACGCACGAATACTTCCTGCGCGAGAACCTGCGGCTGCGGCTGCTCAACGCGCGGCTGTCGCTGCTCGCCCGCGACGAGGCGGGCTATCGCGAGGATCTTCGCGTCGCGCAGGCCTGGATCCAGCGCTACTTCGACCCGCGCTCGCGCCACACGGCGGAGGCGCTGAGCCAGCTGAAGCAGCTCTCCGCCGCCACCGTGACCTTCAAGCTGCCCTCCCTCGCCGAGAGCCTCGAGGCGGTGCGGGGCGTGCGGCAGCGCCGCGAGCGCGGGCCGCAATGAGGTCGCTCCTGTGGCTGGTGGCGGTGTTCGCCGCCGCCGTGGCGCTCGTGATCGTCGGGCGCGTCGACGCGGGATACGTGCTGCTCGTCTATCCCCCCTATCGCGTCGAGATGTCGATGCTGCTCGCCGCGATCGCGCTGGTCGCCGCCTTCGTCGCGCTCTACGCATTGCTGCGGGTGCTCGGCCACACCCTTGCGCTGCCGGGCTATGTGCGAGCGTTCCGCACCCGGCGCCGGCGCGAGCGGGCCCACGCGGCGCTCGCCGGGGCGCTGCAAGCCTACTTCGAAGGCCGCTACGGTCGCGCCGAGAAGGAAGCCGCCGCGGCCTACGAAGCGGGCCCGCATGCGGCGCTCGCCGCGTTGCTCGCCGCGCGCGCCTGCCAGCAGCTGCGCGAGTTCCAGCGCCGCGACCAGTGGCTCGGCCGCGCCGAGGCGGGCGGGCCGCGGCTGCAGGCCGCTTGCCTCGTCACCCGGGCGGAGCTCGCGCTCGAGGACCGCGATTTCGCGGCCGCGCGCGATGCCCTGCGGCGGCTGCACGAGGCCGGTCCGCGGCATCTCGCCACGACGCGGCTGCTCCTGCGCGCCGAGCGCGGCGCGGGCGCCTGGGAAGAGGTCCTGCGCCTGGCGAACCAGCTCGGCAAGCGCGACGCCATTGCGCCCGCGGCGGCCGAGGAATACAAGGTGCAGGCGACCATCGAGCTGCTGGCGCGCGAAGCCGGCGAGACCGGCGCCTTCGAGGCGCGCTGGCGCGCCATCGACTCGCGCGACCAGCTGCACCCGCGGCTCGCGGCCGCCGGCGCCCGCCACGCCACGGATCTGGGCAAGGCGGCCCTCGCCCGCGAGATTCTCGAGCGGGCGCTCGCCGCCGAGTGGACGCCCGCGCTCGTCGCGCTCTATGCGCAGCTGCCGTCCGGGATGAGCGGTGCGGCGCGCATCGCCGAAGCCCGCACGCGCATCGAGCGCGCCGAGCGCTGGCTGCTCGAGCGCAGCCGCGACGCCGAGCTCCTCGCCACGCTCGGCCGCCTCTGCAGCCACGCCGAGCTGTGGGGCAAGGCACGCAGCTTCTTCGAGGCGAGCCTCGCCTTCGAGGAAAGCCGCGCCGCGCATCTCGAGCTCGCGCGCCTGGCCGAGCGGCTGGGCGAGTCCGGCCAGGCGCAGCAGCATTACCGCCGCGCGGCCGAGCTCGCCTGACTAGACCCAGTCGCGCGGGCGCAGGAACTCGGTGTAGAGCCGGGCCTCCGGCGAGCCCGGCTCGGGGCGCCAGTCGTAGCGCCAGCTCACGCGCGGCGGCATCGACATCAGGATGGACTCGGTGCGCCCGCCCGATTGCAGGCCGAACAGGGTGCCGCGATCGTAGACCAGGTTGAACTCGACGTAGCGCCCGCGGCGGTAGAGCTGGAATTCGCGCTCGCGGCTGCCGAAGGCGGTGCCGCGGCGGCGCTCGAGAATCGGCAGATAAGCGCCGAGGAACGCGTCGCCCACCGAGCGGGCGAGGGCGAAGCAGCGCTCGAAGCCGCCTGCGGCCAGGTCGTCGAAAAAGATGCCGCCGACGCCGCGCGGCTCGTTGCGGTGCTTGAGGAAGAAGTACTCGTCGCACCAGCGCTTGAAGCGCGGATGCCACTGCGCGCCGAAAGGATCGAGCGCCGCCTTGCAGGCGGCATGGAAGTGCCGCGCATCCTCCTCGAAGCCGTAGAAGGGCGTGAGGTCCATCCCGCCGCCGAACCACCATGCCTCGCCGCAGGCGAAGAATCTCAGGTTGAAGTGCACCGTCGGGCAGTAGGGGTTGTCCGGGTGCAGCACGAGCGACACGCCCATCGCCTGCCAGGGGCGGCCGGCGAGCTCGGGCCGCGCGGCGCTCGCCGCGGGCGGCAGGGTTGCCCCCTGCACGTGGGAGAAGTTGACGCCGCCGCGCTCGAAGATCGCGCCCTGCTCGAGGACGCGCGACAGGCCGCCGCCGCCTTCGGGGCGCTGCCAGGGATCCGATCCGAAGGGCTTGCCTTCCAGCGCCTCGAGCGCCGCCACGATGCGGGCCTGCAGGCCGCGAAGATAGTCGTTCACCCCCGCCGGGCTCATCTTCAGGCCTTCTTGAGCGCCCGGTGCCCGATGTCGCCCCGGTACTGCATGCCCTCGAAGCGGATGCGCTCCACCGCGGCGTAGGCTCGCGTGCGGGCGATCCGCACCGAGTCGCCCAGTGCGGTCACGCACAGCACCCGGCCGCCGTTGGTGAGCAGGCGCTCGCCCTCGAGCCGGGTGCCGGCATGGAACGCACGGCATTCCGCCGTGGGCGCCGGAATGCCGGCGATCGGATCGCCCTTGCGCGGCGCGTCCGGATAGCCCGCCGCGGCGAGGACCACGCCGAGCGCGGCGCGCCGGTCCCATTCGGCGTGCGCGCGGTCGAGGGTACCGGCGAGCGCGTGCTCGAGCAGGTCGAGGAGGTCGGACTTGAGCCGCAGGAGGATCGGCTGGGCCTCCGGGTCGCCGAGGCGGCAGTTGAATTCCAGCGCGCTCGGATTGCCCTGCGCATCGATCATCAGCCCCGCGTAAAGAAAGCCGACATAGGGGCGGCCCTCGCGCGCCATGCCCTGCACCGCGGGCATGATGATCTCGCGCATGACACGGGCATGCAGCCGCGGCGTCACCACCGGCGCGGGCGAATAGGCGCCCATGCCGCCGGTGTTTGGCCCGGCGTCGCCGTCGCGCAGCCGCTTGTGGTCCTGGCTGGTGGCGAGCGGCAGCACGTGCACCCCGTCGGTCATGACGATGAAGCTCGCCTCTTCGCCTTCGAGGTAGTCCTCCACGACGAGCCGCGCGCCGGCCGCACCGAGGCTCTTGTCGAGCATCATGCGCTCGACGGCGGCCTGGGCCTCGGCCACGCTCTGCGCCACCACCACGCCCTTGCCGGCGGCGAGGCCGTCGGCCTTCACCACGATCGGCGCGCCGCGCTGCGCGATATAGGCCTTGGCGAGGTCGGCCGACAGGAAGCTGCGGTGCTGGGCGGTCGGGATGCCGTGCTTCGCCATGAAGGATTTCGCGAAGTCCTTCGACGCCTCGAGCTGCGCCGCGGCGCGCGTGGGGCCGAAGATGCGCAGGCCCGCCTCGCGAAAGGCGTCGACCACGCCGGCGGCGAGCGGGCCCTCGGGGCCCACCACGGTGAGCTGCACGCCCTGCGCGCGGGCGAAGGCGATGAGCTCGCCGAGGTCCTCCAGCGGCACGTTCTCCAGCCCGCTCTCGGTGGCGGTCCCGCCGTTGCCCGGCGCGACGAAGACTTTCTGCACCCGGGGGCTGCGCGCCAGCTTCCACGCGATGGCGTGCTCCCGGCCCCCGGAGCCGATGACGAGCAGCTTCATGTCAGTGGCGGAAGTGGCGCATGCCGGTGAACACCATCGCCACGCCGCGGGCGTCGGCCGCGGCGATCACCTCCTCGTCGCGCACGCTCCCGCCGGGCTGGATCACGGCGGCGGCGCCGGCCTCGGCGATCGCGTCGAGGCCGTCGCGGAACGGAAAGAAGGCATCGGAGGCCACCACCGAGCCGGCGAGCGCCAGCCCGGCGGCCTGGGCCTTGGCCGCGGCGATGCGCACGCTGTCGATGCGGCTCATCTGTCCCGCTCCCACGCCGAGCGTCGTGGCGCCGCGGCAGAACACGATGGCGTTGGATTTCACGAACTTCGCCACGCGCCAGGCGAAGAGCAGGTCTTCCCATTGCGCCTCGCTCGGCGGGCGGCGGCTCACCACCTTGAGCTCGGCGCGATCGAGCGGTCGGGTATCGCTCGATTGCACCAGCATCCCGCCGCCGACGCGCTTGTAGTCGTGCCCTGCGCCGGCCGCCGCGAGGGGCACCTCGAGCACGCGCAGGCCCGCCTTCGATGCGAGCACCGCGCGCGCGGGCGGCTCGACGCGCGGCGCGACGACGACCTCGGCGAACTGGCGCGCCAGCGCCGCCGCCGCCTCGGCGTCGAGGGGGCGGTTAAAGGCGAGGATGCCGCCGAAGGCCGACACCGGATCGGTCGCGAATGCCTTGGCGTAGGCGGCGGCGAGCGTATCGGCGAGCGCCACGCCGCAGGGATTGGCGTGCTTCACGATCACGCAGGCGGGTGCCTCGAAGCTCTTGACGCATTCCCAGGCCGCGTCGGCATCGGCGATGTTGTTGTACGACAGCTCCTTGCCCTGCAGCTGCCGGTAATCGGCGATGCCGCCGGGGGCGGCGCGCGCGTCGCGATAGAAGGCGGCGCTCTGGTGCGGATTCTCGCCGTAGCGCAGGTCGGCGAGCTTGTGCAGCTGCAGCCCCAGCACGCCCGGGTACTCGCCGCGCCGGCCGTCGGGCTCGAGCGCGCTGAGATACCCGGCGATGGCCGCGTCGTAGGCGGCGGTGTGGGCAAAGGCCTTCGCCGCCAGGCGGAAGCGGGTGGCCGCGGACACCGCGCCCGTCGTGCGCAGCTCCTCGAGCAACCCCGGGTAGTCGGCGGGATCGACGAGCACGGCCACGCCGGCGTGGTTCTTCGCCGCCGAGCGCAGCAGGGCCGGGCCGCCGATGTCGATGTTCTCGATGGCGTCCTCGAGCCGGCAGGCCGGGTCGGCCACGGCGGCCGCGAACGGATAGAGGTTCACCACCACGAGGTCGATGAGGCCGATGCCCTCGGCCTGCAGGGCGGCGCGGTGCCCGGCATCGTCGCGCCGCGCCAGCAGCCCCGCGTGGATCTTCGGGTGCAGCGTCTTCACGCGCCCGTCGAGCATCTCGGGAAAGCCCGTATAGGCGGACACCGTGGTGACCTCGAGCCCCGCCTGCGTGAGCAGGCGCGCGGTGCCGCCCGTGGACAGCAGCTCGACCCCACGCTGCGCGAGGCCCTGCGCCAGCGCCACGAGGCCCGACTTGTCGGAGACGCTCAGCAGCGCCCGCTGAAGCTTCGACACTACCCTTTGATCCGCAGCTGCTGCATCTTGGAGCGCAGGGTGTTGCGGTTGATCCCGAGCATCTCCGCGGCGAGCGTCTGGTTCCCCTTGGCCTGGGCGAGCACCATCTCGATCATGGGCTTTTCCACGTTCTTCATCACCATCTCGTAGATCGCGGTGGGCTTTTCCCCGTCCATGTCCTTGAAGTAGCGCTCGAGCGAGCGCTTGACACAATCCGCGAGCTCGTTGTGCCGGGTCATGCGGCGAGTCTAGCGAAATACTCGTCGACCGCGCGGCGCTGGGCGTCCGCGGCGTCGATGCGCACGACCTCGGCGCGAAACGCCTCGCCCCCGGGAAGCTCGCGCACCGTCCAGCCGATGTGCTTGCGCGCGATGCGCACGCCCTGCTCGGGGCCGTAGAGCTCGTACAGCCCTTCCAGGTGCTCGAGCAGTGCGGCGCGCCGCTCGGCGAGCGAGGGCGCGCCGACGCGCTCCCCGGCGGCGAGAAAGCGCTCGATCATGCGGAACAGCCACGGCCGGCCCTGCGCCGCGCGCCCGATCATGATGCCGTCGGCGCCCGTCGCCGCGAGCACCTGGCTCGCTTCCTCGGGCGTGCGCACGTCGCCGTTGGCCACCACCGGGATGCGCACGCGCGCCTTGACCTCGGCAATGGTGTCGTATTCGGCATTGCCGCCGAATGCGCACGCGCGCGTGCGGCCGTGAATGGCAAGCATCTGCACGCCGGCCGCCTCGGCGATGCGCGCGACCCTCACCGCGTTGCGGCGCGCCGGGCTCGGGCCGGTGCGAATCTTCAAGGTCACCGGGACCTGTACCGCGCCGACCACGGCCTCCACGATGCGCGCGACGCGCGCCTCGTCCTCGAGCAGGGCCGAGCCGGCGGCCACGTTGCAGACCTTCTTCGCCGGGCAGCCCATGTTGATGTCGATGATGTCGGCGCCCAGCGCGACGTTGTGCCGCGCGGCGTCTGCGAGCTGGGCGGGATCCGCGCCGGCGATCTGGACGGAAATCGGGCCGGGCTCGCCGGCGTGCTCCACGCGCAGGCGCGACTTGCGGGTTTCGCGCAGCTGCGGCTGGGCGCTCACCATCTCGCAGACCGCGAGCGCCGCGCCGTAGCGCCGTGCAAGCCGGCGAAACGGCCGGTCGGTGATGCCGGCCATCGGGGCGACGAACAGCCCGCTGCGCAGAACGTGCGCGCCGATCCTCATGTGCCGGTGCGGTCGACGAAGCGAGAACGAGGGAAGCGGATTTTATCCGCTTTTACGGCAACGCCGAAGGCCCGTAGATCATGCGGCGCGCAAAGAAGCGTCGCGCTCCCGGGAGCACGTCGAACGCGGCGAGCGCCGCCCCGCGGGCGGCGCGCAACGCCCGGCTGGACCCCAGGAAAGCGCCGGCGAGGACGTCGGTGAGCCCGATCGCGGTGCGCGCGTCGGCGCGCCGCAGCGCCGCGAAGCGCGCGAGCGCGGCCGGATCGCCGGGGTCGTCCGCCTCGGCGATGCGCGCGACCCTCACCGCGTTGCG
>DATLGR010000305.1:0-24683 GCA_035540415.1 Burkholderiales bacterium
CGCCTGCGTCTCGCGGATTACGTGCGCCTGATCGTCGAGTTCGAGATCGCGGTGGAGATGGCGGCGGACCTGCCGGTTGCCGATGCGCCGTTCACGCGCGAGCGCGTGGCGCAGGCCGTCGCAAGCGTGGCGGCGGCGCTCGAGATTGCCGACGACCGCGGCGCCGACTATGCCACCCTGCCGCAGCATCCGTTCGAGCTGATCGCCGACAACACCTGGAACGAAGGCGTCGTGCTCGGCGAAGCGGTCAAGGACTGGGCCGGGATCGACCTGGCCGCGGTGCGGGGCGTGGCGCGCGTGAACGGCCGGCCGATCGGCGAGGGCCGAGGCGCAGACGCCATGGGCCATCCGCTCGCCTCGGTCGCATGGGTCGCCGACCACCTCGCGGCGCACGGCCGGGGACTGCTGCGCGGCGACTTCGTGATCACCGGCAGCCTCGTCACCTCGTTCGCGCCGCAGCGCGGCGATCGAATCCGCTTTTCGGCGCAGCGCCTCGGCGAAGTAGAGCTCGAGATCGAGTAGCTTACAGCGTCAGGCTGCCGACGCTGGTTCCACCGCAGACGTACAGCACCTGCCCGGTGACGAAGCCCGCCTCGCGCTCGGCGAAGAACATCACCGCACGGGCCACGTCCTCGGGCTGACCGAGACGCTTGACCGGGATGGTCTGCGCGATGCGGTCCACCTGCGCGCTTCCCTCGGGCACGATGCTGTGGAAATTCGCCGTCTGGATCGGCCCGGGCGCGACCACGTTCACCGTGATGCCCTGCGGCGCGAGCTCGAGCGCCCAGGTGCGCGCCATGCCCAGGAGGCCGGCCTTGCTGGCCGCATAGGAGGTGCGGGTGGCGAGACCGAGAACCGCGCGCGACGAGACGAGCACGATGCGCCCATACCCTGCTGCCCGCATCGACGGCAGCGCCGCCTGGGCAAGCACGATGGCGGCGCGCAGATGCAGGTTCACCAGCGCGTCGAAGTCCGCGAGCTTGAGGTCCTCCAGCAACGCGGGGCGGATCACGCCCGCGTTATGCACGAGGATGGTTACCGAGTGCTCGCGTGAAAGGTCCGCCGCGACGCGCGCCGTCGCCCCCGCGTCGGTGAGGTCGACCGACACGTGGCGAAGCCCGGGCCGGACCAACTCCCCCGGCTGCACGTCGAGGGACACCACTTCGTGCCCCGCCTCGAGCAGGCGCAGCACCACCGCCCGTCCGATTCCGGCGCTGCCGCCGGTGACGAGCGCGACGCTCACAGGAAGAGCTGGATCGAGGGCAGGGCGGCGTCGCAGTTCAGCAGGTCGACGCGCTTCAGCCGGATGCGAAGGCCCGCCGGGGTCGCCACCAGGGTGTGCCAGGCGGTTGCGGCATAACGCTGGGAATCGTCGCCGCGGGTCTCTGTGTAGATGAGCTGCGTGCGCGTGAGGTGCTCGCCGCGGGCCGGGTCGCTGCGCTCCACTTCGGGCGTTTGCAGGAGATGGTGACCGCGGCTCGCCGGGCGCTGCGAGTAGGCGAGGGGGCTCTTCAGCCGCTCGATGCGCAGCTTGAGGAGCAGGCGGTCCTCATAGGCAAGTGAATTGTGATTGAGCGGGTCGGGCTGATGCGGCGAGGCCGGCACCCAGTAATGGCCGTCCTCCGCGAACAGCTCGTACCACTCGTCGAAGCGACGCTCGTCCAGCAGCCGCGCCTCGCGCAGCACGAAGCCGATGAGCTCCTGCGCCGGCAGGCTCATCGCGCCGCCATGAACTCGCGCCAGGCGCGGAACTGGTTGCGCATCGAGATTTCGCTCGTCCCGTTGGTGGTGCGCTCGGCCGTCCCGGCCTCCGAGGGATCGAAGTTGCGGTGCAGGCTCACCCACTCGTTGCCGCTCGCCGCGAGCCCTTCCTGGATGGAGCGGTAGCAGTGCAGGTCGTCGTGCCCGACGACCGACATCGGTGAATTGATGAGACGGTTGTACATGATGGTGCGCTGGAGCAGGCGCTCCGGGGCGCCCTTGAGGCGGAAGGTCCAGGATTCAATGAGCGTGCGGTCGGCCGCGAGCGGTCGCGCGACGCGGATCGACTGGATGGCGCCTTTGATGGTGAGGCTCGGGTAGTACACCGTGTTGTGCCGCACCGTGCCGAGGATCTGGCGCGCGCGCTCGGGCCCGTAGGCCCGCTGCAGGCTCTGCTCGTACTCCGGGATCGCCGAATAGGAGGAATGAATGGAGAAGTTCACGCCCGAGAAGCTGTGCCCGTGCGCGTAGACCCGCACGCCCATGTCGTCGAAAAACTTGTAGTCGCTCGCGAACGGCACGTATTGCTCGATCGCCATGGGCTTGGGCAGCTCCGGCGGCTTGTCGGCCCACAGGCGCTTCGCCGTGCCTGCCGACGAGGCGTGCGCGATCATGGGGTGCATGGTGTCGTTGAGGTTCTCCACGAACATCTTCCAGTTGCAGTTGTGCAGGTAGCGCAGACAACCGCCGGTGATCTCCAGCTCGCCTTCGGGCGAGCGGTCCGCGAGGTTGTCGATGGAAGAAAGGGAGTCGCCGAAATATTCTCGAAAGCCGATGCCCTCGCCGGCAAGCCGTACGAAGATGAACCCGCGGTAGAGCTCGACATTGGGCACGACGTCCAGGCCACGGCTGGCCGCCGTTTCCTGCAGCCGCGTGCCCTCGTAGCCCTGCCTGAGGGGGATGTTCATGAGCGACCCGTCGGTGCGGTAGGCCCAGGCGTGGTACGGGCAGCGCAGGAGCTTGCCGGCATTGCCCGCCGGCTCGCCGACCAGCTTGCTGCCCTTGTGTGCGCAGCGGTTCTTGAGCACGCGCACGCTGCCGTCGGTGTGGCGGATGACGATGAGCGGGTTCTGCGCAATCTCCACAGTGATGAAGTCGCCGGGGTTGGGCAGCTGACTCGCATGCCCGGCATAGACCCACGTGCGCCGCCACAGGCGTTCCATCTCGAGCTGGAAGATCTCCGGGTCGGTGTATACATCGCGGTGAACCCGGTCGGCCTCCACCAGCCGCGCCAACGCCTCGCCATCGTTTCGGTACCTGCTCATTTCTTCCATCCGGTGTTTCGCATTCGCGGTCAGCCGAAGACCGCACCCCTGCATTGTAGAATGCGGCAAATGATTGTTTTCGATCTGCTTTGCGTCGCGGGGCACCGGTTCGAGGGGTGGTTCGGCTCGGCTGCGGACTTCGCGTCGCAGCGCGAGCGCAACCTGCTGTCGTGTCCCAGCTGCGGCAGTCCGAGCGTCGAGCGGGTACCGTCGGCGGCGCGCCTGAATCGCGGCGTGCCCGAGCCCAAGGCGCCGGCAGCGTCCGTGGTTCCGGCCGCGCCCGGCGCAAGTGACGCGCCGCCGAGGGATCCGTTCGCCATTGCGCAGATGCTCTATTCGCGCATGCTGGATGAGCTGCTGAGCAAGACGGAGGACGTGGGCAAGCAGTTCGCCGCCGAAGCGCGTCGCATCCACTACAACGAAGCGCCGGCGCGGGCGATCCGCGGCGAGGCCACGCTCCGCGAGCACGAGGAGCTCGAGGACGAGGGCATTCCGGTGCTGCGGCTTCCGCTTCCCCCGAGCAGCAGCTAGCTCGGAGGCGGCAGGCTCGTTGCCGGGCCGGAGCGGGTCCCGGCGCTCTCGATGATGATCGCTATCACGTCGAAGAACACGGTGTCCGGCGGCGTGCCGATTTCCCGCATCCAGTAGTCGACCTGGCGCTCCGAGACCTGGAGGCGCTGCGCAAGCGGCTTCGCGCCGCCCACAATCGCCGCCGCCCGCCGAAGCGCAAGCGCCCGAGGCTGCTCCTTCATGGATTCCCCGCGTTGGTGTTGACGCAAGGATGGGCGCGGGCCTGCGCCACCTCAAGTCACTGTCCCCGGTTTTTTCTGTAGCAGGTCGACGTCAGGCGGACGCTACCGCAAGGAGGACTATGGACCAAGCGAATGTAGGTAAAGACAGATACATAGGGATGACACCTCATGAAACGGATTAAGATGCGCTCGGGCGCCACATTACTGCCGTCCCCAAATAAAGAGCAGCAACAACAGAAGAAGCAATGCGTATTATGTTAAATATAATCTGAAGCCGCTCTTCGCACCATCACCCTAAGTCCCCTTTCGGCATGGAGGCCAGCATTTCTGCCGAAAAGAGCTTCGGATTGAGCGGATGGCGGCAAAGGAGCCGCTGCTCGCCCATGTAGCGCGCATACGCGAGCCATGCACGGGCTTGCGCGGGATCCGGTGCGGGGCCGCCCGTCCGGTACTTTGGCGCCAGACCAAACGCGCCCAGGGCACGGTCCAAGGCAACTTTCTGAAGCGCCTCGGCGAGCAAGGCCAGTTCGTCGCGATCCTCCACCGGACCGGGCTGGGCGAGAAGGCGCTCCAGGGTTGGTGCGTTGGCCGCGCACTCCAGGGCGCGCAGCGGCGCGCCGCCCGCGTACGCGAGCCAGCGATCCGCCTTGGGAACGCCTTGCCCGGATAGCCAGGCGAGCGCGGCTTCCCGCGGCGGCAGGGGCACCGCGACGGCAACGCAGCGGCTCCGAATGGTCGGCAGCAGACGGTCGGCCCGGTGAGACACCAGCAGGAAAACCGCCCCGGCGGGGGGCTCTTCCAGCGCCTTCAGCAGGGCGTTTGCCGCGTTGGGATTCATGTCCTCCGCCGGGTGAACAAGAGCCACCCGCGCCCTGCCCCGGTGCGACCCCACTCCCAGAAAGCCGGCGAGTTCGCGGACCTGCTCGACCTTGATGTCCAAGCTCGGCTTGGCGCGCCGCGCAGGCGCTTCGCCGTCCTCGGCGAGGTCGACCGGCGGCTCGGCCGCCAGCGCCTCGGGCTCGAGCCGTCGAAAATCGGGATGGCTGCCCGCCGCGAACCAGCGGCAACCCTCGCAGCGGCCGCAGGGCCGGCCGTCCGCGGCCTCGCACAGGAGGAAGCGCGCGATGTGCTCGGCAAGGGCCGCCTTGCCGATGCCCCTCGGGCCGTGGATCAGGAGCGCGTGCGGCAGGCGTCCGGCGCGCTGGCGCAGGGCTTCGAACAGAGGCACGTTCCAGGGGTGCATCAGAACATCAGCGCCTGCTCAAGGCGCTTGCGGATGCTGACGACGTCGGCGGTAGCGTCGATCACGCGGATGCGGACCGGCTCGGCGCGCGCTCGGGCGAGGTACGCCTCGCGCACCCGCTCGAAGAATGCGCGGTCCTCGCGCTCGAAGCGATCGAGCGCTTTGCCCGAGGCGTTCAGCCGCTGGCGCGCCACTTCGTAAGGACAGTCGAACAGGACCGTCCGGTCAGGCCGCAGGCCGGGGTGCGCGGCGGCGGCAAGGCGCTCGATCAGCTCGGTCGGCACGCCCTTCCCGGCGCCCTGATAGGCAAGCGTGGCGTCGTCGAACCGGTCGCAGACGACCCAGCTCCCCGCCTCCAGCGCGGGCACGATCACCCGCGCCACGTGCTCGGCGCGCGCCGCGACGATCAAAAGCGTTTCCGCGAGCGGCGACATCGGCTCGGCCAGGATCGCCTGGCGCAGGCGCTCGGCGAGGTCGGTGCCGCCCGGCTCGCGCGTCACAATGGCGTGCCTTCCCGAGGCCGAGGCGACCGCATCCGCGATGAACTGCAGGTGGGTCGACTTGCCCGCGCCGTCGACGCCTTCCACCGTGATGAACTTTCCTCGCGTCATCGGCCGCTTCGCTGGTACTTCCACACCGCGCGGTTATGCTCCTCGAGCGTGCGCGAGAACTGGCTCGAGCCGTCGCCGCGCGACACGTAGTACAGCGCATCGGTCCGCCCGGGACGCACCGCCGCGCGCAGAGAAGCGAGCCCCGGCATGGCGATCGGGGTGGGCGGCAGGCCGGCGCGCGTATAGGAGTTATACGGCCCGTCCTGCTGCAGGTGGCTGCGGCGCAGGTTGCCATCGAAGCTCGCCCCGAGTCCATAGATGATGGTCGGATCCGCCTGCAGCCGCATTCCGATGCGCAGCCGGTTGACCAGAACGCCGGCCACCAGCTCGCGCTCGTCCGCCCTGCCCGTCTCCTTTTCGATGATCGAGGCCATGATGAGCGCCTCGTACGCGTTGCCGTAGGGCACGCTGGAATCGCGCGCCTCCCATTGCGCCTCGAGGTGGCGCTGCATGGCGCGGTAGGCCCGGCGCAGCACGGCGAGGTCGCTGGTACCCTTGGCGAAAAGGTAGGTGTCGGGGAAGAAGAGCCCCTCGGGGTGCGTCTCGCTCGCTTCGAGCTTTGCCAGAATTTCCGCGTCGGTCAGGTTGACGCTGTCCTGGCGCAAATAGGCGCTCGCGGCCAGGGCTGCGCGAAACTGGGCGAAGGTCCAGCCCTCGATGAGGCGAACTTCCGCCTGGGTGACGTCGCCGCGCGTAAGCTTCTCCAGCAGCTGGAGCGGGGTGACCGGCTGGGCGATCTCGTAGCTTCCCGCCTTGATGTCGCGCTCGTGGCCCAGCGCTCGCGCGAGCAGCTCGAATTCATAAGGCCGCACCGCGATGCCGGCTTTCTGCAGCTGGCCCACGGCCGCGCGCAGCCCCGCCCCGCGCGGGATCTCCACCTCCAGGGGCAGCGCTGCCACCGGCAGCGGCGAGGATACGTACCAATAACCGTAGCCGCCGGCCGCGAGCATCGCCACAACGATCAGGGCAAGAAGCGTTTTCAGGGGATCGGCCGCTGTAAAATCAGCATTCTACGATGCAGTGCGCACGGCTTAAGCGGTACGGCCTTCTTGCGGTCTCGGGTGCGGACGCGCGCGAGTTCCTGCACGCGCAGCTCACCATCGACGTGCGCTCCTTGCCGCCGGAGCGCGCTGCGCTCGGCGGCTGGTGTTCGGCCAAAGGTCGCCTGCTGGCGACAATGCTCGTGATTCCCGCGCCCGAGGGTTTCCTGCTGCAGCTCTCGCGAGACCTCGCGCCGGCCATAGCGAAGAGACTCGCCATGTTCGTGCTGCGTTCCAAGGTCAAGGTCACGGACGAGTCCGAGCGCTGGGCGCAGTTCGGCATCTGGGACGCGGACGCAAACGGCGCCGCCGTAGTCTGGGAGAACCAGCGCGTGACCGTGCCGGTCGGCGAGCGCCGCTTTCTTCGACTGCAACCCGCGGGAAGTGCGCCGGAGTGCACCGCCCCCGAGGACGAATGGACGCTGCAGGAGATTCGCGCCGGACGCCCGCTGATCACCGCGGCAACGCAGGATCAGTTCGTTCCCCAGATGGTGAACCTGGAGACCCTTGGCGCGGTGGACTTTCGCAAGGGCTGCTATCCCGGCCAGGAAATCGTCGCCCGGGCGCAGTACCGCGGACAGGTCAAGCGGCGCATGGTGCGACTGGCCGCTCCCGCCGGCGCGCAGCCGCGCCCGGGCGAGGACTTCAACGGCGGCATCGTGGTCGACAGCGCGGGCGGCGAGCTCCTGGCGGTCATGCCGCTATGAACTATTACGTCTATTACAAGGTGCCCGCGCACCAGGTCGATTCGCTGCGCCCCCGCGTGCAGGCGCTGTTCGCCGCCATCCGAGAGCAGTGCGGCGTGCAGGGACGCTGGATGCACCGGCGCGACGACCCCGTAACCTACATGGAGGTCTACGAGGACGTGCGCGACGCCGCCCGCTTCGAGGCGCTGCTCGCGCGCGAAGGCGCGGCCCTGGGGCTCGAGCGCCACGTCGAGCGCTTCGTCCCGGCCTGAGCCGATGTGCCTCATCCTGCTCGCCTGGCGGCCCGGGCAACCGCTCATCGTCGCGGCGAACCGCGACGAGTTTCACGCGCGACCGGCCCTCCCGGCGGCGTTCTGGCCGGATCGTCCGGGCATCCTGGCCGGCCGCGATCTCGAGGCGCGCGGCACCTGGATGGGAATCTCGCGCAGCGGCCGCTTTGCCGCCGTGACCAACTATCGCGGCAGCCGCGAGCCGCGCGCGCTCGAATCGCGCGGCGCGATCGTCACCCGCTTCCTCGACGCCGACGAGTCCATCGGCGCCTGCGTTGCCCTCCTCCAGGAGCGGGCGGCGAGCTACAGCGGCTTCAACCTCGTCGCCGCCGACGGGGAAGAGCTGTGGTGGATGTCGAATCGCGGCGGGGCGCCGCGGCGCCTCGCGCCCGGCCTCTACGGTCTGGGCAATGCGCTGCTCGATGCGCCGGAAGTCGAGGCGCACAAGGAGCGGTTCGCCCGCGCGCTGCAATCCGGCGCCGCGGTCGAGCCGCTGTTCGCGGTGCTCGAAGCCGCGCGCATCGTGGATCCCGCCTACGGGACGCGCTGCTCGACCGTACTCATCGGCCGGCGCTACGTGGAGCGCACGTTCGCGCCGGAGGGCGAGGCGCTCGACACGGTGCACTACCAGCTCTGATCGAGCGGCCGGCGCATGTCGCGATGCGCGATGCCGGCCTCGAGGTACTCCTCGCCCTCCTCCACGAAGCCATGCGCCCGGTAAAACGGCGCGGCGTGCACTTGCGCCGCAAGCACGACCTCACGATGGCCCCGGCGGCGCGCTTCGTCCACCAGCCGCTCGAGCAGCAGCCCGCCAATGCCGCGCCCGCGCCAGGCCTTGAGCACCGCCATGCGGCCGATGTGCCCATCGGGCAGCAGCCGCCCCGTGGCGATCGCGCGTCCCTCCGCGAACACCACGGCATGCAGCGAGGCCGCGTCCAGGGCGTCCAGCTCGATGTGCGCCGGCACGTTCTGTTCCTCGACGAAGACGGCAAACCGGATCGGCGCCGCGTGCGCGCGCGCGGCCTCCCAGGGCAGCAGCTCGAGGGTCGGCATGGGGCGAAAAGTATAATCGCCGCATGAAGAGCCTTTGGGGCGACGACGAAGCGTTGCGGTTCGAGGGGCCGCTCGGCCCGCGGGTGTACACCTCGCGCCTGCTCGGACGGGATCGGTCGCTCGTGCTGCACGGCGGCGGCAACACGTCGGTGAAGCTGCGGGAGAAAAATCTGTTCGGCGAGGACGAGGACGTCCTCTATGTCAAGGGCAGCGGCTGGGACCTCGAGACCATCGAGCCCGCCGGCTTCGCGCCGGTCGCGCTCGGCTACGTGCGCCGGCTCGCGACCCTGCCGAAGCTCTCCGATCCCCAGATGGTGAACGAGCTCAACACGCATATGCTGCGAGCCGGTGCGCCCTCCCCCTCGGTCGAGACCATTCTGCACGCGATTCTGCCGCACCAGTATGTCGACCACACGCATGCCGATGCGGTGCTCGCGGTCTCCAACGCCCCGGACGGCGAAAAGCGCATCCGCGAAATCTACGGCGAGCGCGTGGTCGTCGTGCCGTACATCATGGCGGGCTTCGACCTCGCCGCCTACTGCGCGCGCGAGTTCCCGAAGCAGGCGGGCGAGCGTACGGTCGGGATGGTGCTCCTGTCGCACGGGATCTTTTCCTTCGGTCCGGACGCGCGCACGTCCTACGAGCGAATGATCGAGCTCGTGTCCATGGCCGAGGAATATCTGCAGCGCAAGCGGGCGTGGCATGTCGCGCTGCCCGAGGCGCGGCCCGGCGGCGTCACGCGCGAGGACATCGCCGGCCTGCGCCGCGCCGTCTCGCGGGAGGCGGGGTTTCCCCTGGTGCTGCGGGTGAACGACGGGCCGAAGTTTCTCGGCTTCGCGCGCCATCCCGAGGTGGAGAAGCTCTCGCAGCAAGGCCCGGCCACGCCCGATCATGTGATCCGCACCAAGCCCTTCCCCATGCTGGGGCGCGACGTTGCGGACTACGCCAGAAAGTACCGCTCGTACTTCGAACGCCTGTCGGCCAACGCGAAGGAGCCGAAGACCATGCTCGACGCCGCGCCGCGCATGGCGCTCGACCCCGCGCTCGGCTTCGTCGCCGCCGGCCGCACCGCGAAGGACGCGGCCATCGTCGAGGAGCTCTACGAGCACACCATCGACGTCGTCCTGCGCGCCGAGGCGCTCGGCGGCTGGCGGGCGCTCGACCAGCAGCACACCTTCGACATCGAGTACTGGGACCTCGAGCAGGCCAAGCTGCGCAAGGCGGGCACGCCGCCCGCGTTCGCCGGCGAGGTGGCGGTGGTCACCGGCGCCGCCTCCGGCATTGGCAAGGCCTGCGTGGAGTCGTTCCTCAGGCGCGGCGCCGCGGTCGTCGCCCTCGACCGCAACCCGGCAATTGCCGGGCTGTGGAAGCGCCCCGACGTGGCCGGCCTGGAGTGCGATCTGACCGACCGCCCGGCGATCGAGGCGAGCCTCGACTCCGCCGTGCGCCGCTTCGGCGGCGTCGACATGCTGGTGCTGAACGCGGGAATCTTTCCTTCCTCGCAGCCGATCGAGGCCATCGCCCCGGAGAACTGGCGCAGCGCCATGGCGGTGAACGTCGAAGCCAACCTGCTGGTGCTGCAATCGTGCCACGCCCTCCTCAAGCTCTCGCCGCGCGGCGGTCGCGTGGTGGTCATCGGCTCGAAGAACGTTCCGGCCCCCGGCCCGGGCGCCGCCGCCTACTCGGCCTCCAAGGCGGCGCTCAACCAGCTCGCGCGCGTGGCGGCTTTGGAGTGGGCGAAGGACGGCATCCGCATCAACTCTCTGCATCCGAACGCGGTCTACGACACTGCGCTCTGGACCGACGAGGTGCTCGCCTCGCGCGCCAAAGCCTACAACCTGACCGTCGAGCAATACCGGAAGAACAATCTTTTGAAGACGGAGGTGGGCTCGAGGGACGTGGCCGAGCTCGCCGCCGAGATGTGCGGGCCGCTGTTCGCCAAGACCACCGCCGCGCAGGTGCCCGTGGATGGCGGCAACGAGCGCGTGGTGTGATGAGGGTCGAGCCGATCCGCTGGCGGGGTGATCGCCTCGAGCTCCTCGACCAGCGGCAGCTGCCGGATCGGACCGAGTACGTCGCCTGCCGCACCGCCGCCGAGGTCGCGCAGGCCATCCGCGACATGGTGGTGCGCGGCGCCCCGGCCATTGGCTGCGCGGCCGCGTTCGGGGTCGTTCTGAGCAAGGGAAGCGCCGAGGCCTACGAGCTGCTCGCCCAGAGCAGGCCGACGGCGGTGAACCTCTTTTGGGCGCTCGAGCGCATGAAGAAGTCACCTGACCTCGAAGCCGAGGCGCGGGCGATCTACGAGGAGGACCTCGCCGCCAACCATGCGATGGGCGACCTTGGCGCGCAGCTGATTCCCCAGGGCGCCCGCGTCATGACCCACTGCAACGCCGGCGCGCTCGCCACGGCGGGCTACGGCACGGCGCTCGGCGTCATCCGCTCGGCGAAAGGCAAACGGATCTCGGTCATCGCGAGCGAGACGCGCCCGTACCTCCAGGGAGCGCGGCTCACCGCCTATGAGCTGGTGCAGGAGGGCATCCCGTGCACGCTCATCACCGACAGCATGGCCGGCCACCTCATGGCGAAGGGCGAAGTGGACGTCGTGGTGGTGGGCGCGGACCGCATCGCCGCGAACGGCGACGTCGCCAACAAGATTGGCACCTATGCGCTCGCCGTGCTCGCGAAGCGCCACGGCATCCCGTTCTACGTGGTCGCGCCCCTCTCGAGCTTCGATGCGAGCATTCCCGACGGCGCTCACATCCCCATCGAGGAGCGCCCGGAAGCGGAGGTCACCGGCTATCGCGAGACGCGCTGGGCGCCGCAGGGCGTGCAGGTGCGCAACCCTGCCTTCGACATCACCCCGGCGGAGCTCATCACCGGAATCGTCTGCGAGAAAGGGGTGGTGATGCACCCGGATCGCAGCCGCCTGGCCGCCTTGCCCCGTTGACCGCGGTCCAGCTGATCGGCGGCCTCACGCTGCTTCTGCTCGGCGGCGAGGCGCTCGTCAAGGGCAGCGTGGCGGTGGCGCAGCGCCTCGGCGTTTCCCCTATGCTGATCGGCCTGACCCTCGTGGGGTTCGGCACTTCGACGCCCGAGCTCGTCACCAGCGTTCAGGCGGCATTGGCCGGCGCCCCGGGCATCGCGGTGGGAAACGTCGTGGGGAGCAACATCGCCAACATCCTCCTGATCCTCGGGCTTGCGGCGCTCATCCAGCCCATGGCGACGACCAAGGAAGCGTTCCGCCGCGACGGCTCGGTGCTGATCGCGGCGTCCCTGCTGCTGCTTGCCGTGGTGCTCGGCGGAGCGATTCCCCGCTGGGCCGGAGCCGTTTTCCTCGCGCTCCTGCTCGGCTACACCCTGTTCGCCTATTTCGCGGAGCGCAGCGGTACGGATCCGGCGGCTGCCGTGCATGCCGCGGAGGCTTCCGAGGTCGCGGCCATGCCGCCGCGCGCCCTGGGACCGTGGCTCGCCGCGCTCCTCGCCGCCGGCGGCATCGCCGCGGTGGTGGTGGGTGCCGACCTGCTCGTGGACTCCGCGCTGGAGATCGCCAGGGCCGCCGGCCTTTCTGAGGCGGTGATCGGGCTGACGCTGGTGGCGGTGGGGACTTCCCTGCCGGAGCTCGTCACTTCCGTGATGGCGGCCATCCGGCGTCACGCCGACATCGCCTTCGGAAACATCGTCGGCAGCAACATCTTCAACATCCTGGGCGTCGCCGGCATGGCGGCGGTGGCGAGCCCGATCGCCGTGCCTTCCCAGATCGTGCAATTCGACATCTGGGCGATGCTCGCCTCGGCGCTCGTGCTGGTCGCCTTCGCCGCCACCGGCTGGCGGCTGAACCGCTGGGAGGGTGCGGCGCTGCTGGCCGGTTACGGCGGCTACCTCGCGCTCCAGCTCGCGCCTTAGCCGACGATCTCCACCAGGGTGTAGGGCGCCACGCGGTCGAAGAGCTCCACGATGTCGTGGTTGCGCATGCGCACGCAGCCGATGGAGCCAGGCTTGCCCATTTCGGCGGTGTCGGGCGAGCCGTGGATGTAGATATAGCGGCGCATCGTGTCGACGTCGCCGAGGCGGTTCTTGCCCGGCTCGCAGCCCGACAGCCACAGGATGCGCGTCAGGATCCAGTCGCGCCCGGGGTAGCGCTCGTGCAGCTCCGGCGTCCAGATCTCGCCGGTGGGTCGCCGGCGCACGAATACCGCGTTGAGCGGCTGGCCGGCGCCGATCCTGGCGCGCACCAGGTGGCGGCCGCGCGGCGTGCAGAAGCTGCCGCTTCGCTCGCCCGGGCCGTTGCGGGCGGTGGAGACCGAATAGCGCCGCCCGCCGAAGTCCAGGGTCTGCCGGCTGAGATCGATGAGGATCATCGGCGCGCGGCGAAAAACGCGCTGAGCAGGGCGCCGCATTCGGCGGCGAGCACGCCGCCCTGCACCAGCGTGTGGTGGTTCAGCCGATTCTCCGCGAACAGGTCGACGACGCTGCCGGCGGCGCCCGTCTTGGCGTCGGCTGCGCCGAACACCACCCGGCGGATGCGCGCATGGAACATCGCGCCCACGCACATCGTGCAAGGCTCAAGCGTGACATACAGGCTGGCGCCGATGAGGCGGTAGTTCCTGCGGACCGCCGCCGCCGCTCGCATCGCCTGGATTTCGGCATGCGCGCTCGGGTCCGAGGCGCTGATCGGCCGGTTCCAGCCCTCGCCGATGATCTGCTCGTCCAGGACGACGAGCGCGCCGACCGGCACCTCGCCCTCCGCCTGGGCCCGGCGCGCGAGCTCGAGCGCGCGGCGCATGAAGCCTTCGTCGGTCACGTCCAATGCTGAGCGCTGTAGAGCTCTGGGTTGAACCCGACCAGCAGGCGCCCGTCGACCTCCACGACCGGCCGCTTGATCGCCGAAGGGTATTCGACCATCAACGCGAGCGCGCGCGCCTCGTCCAGCCCGGCCTTGCGGGGCTCCGGGATCTTGTGGTAGGTCGGGCCGGCGCGGTTGAGCAGCTTTTCATACCCCACCATGCGCGCCCAGCGCGCCAGCCGCTCGCGGTCGACCCCGGCCAGCTTGTAGTCATGGAATTCGTAAGCCACGCCTCGCGCCTCGAGCCAGGCTCGCGCCTTCTTCACGGTATCGCAGTTGCGGATACCGTACATGCGCGCTACTCCCATTCGATGGTGGCCGGCGGCTTCGAGGAGATGTCGTAGGTCACGCGGTTGATGCCGCGCACCTCGTTGATGATGCGGTTGGAAATCCTGGCGAGCAGCTCGTGCGGAAGCGGCGCCCAGTCGGCGGTCATGAAGTCGGTGGTCTGCACCGCGCGCAGCGCGACCACGTGCTCATAGGTGCGCCCGTCGCCCATCACACCCACCGAGCGCACCGGCAGAAACACGGCGAAGGCCTGCGCGGTCCTGTCGTACCAGCCGCTCAGCCGCAGCTCCTCGATGAAGATCGCGTCGGCGCGCTGGAGAAGCTCGACGTAGCCCGGCTCGATGGCGCCGAGGATTCGCACCCCGAGGCCAGGCCCCGGGAACGGATGCCGGTAGACCATCTCGCGGGGCAGGCCGAGCGCGAGCCCGAGCTCGCGCACCTCGTCCTTGAACAGCTCGCGCAGCGGCTCGAGCAGCTTCAGGTGCAGCGTTTCGGGCAGCCCGCCGACGTTGTGGTGCGACTTGATCGTGGTCGCCTTCTTGGTCTTGGCGCCCGCCGACTCGATGACGTCCGGGTAAATCGTGCCTTGCGCGAGCCAGCGCGCATTGGCGACCTTCTTCGCCTCGGCCTGGAAGACCTCGACGAAATGCCGGCCGATGATGCGGCGCTTCTCCTCGGGGTCTGCGACGCCGCGCAGCGCGGCGAAGAACTGCGCCGAAGCATCGACATGGCGCACTCGTACGCGCAGGTGGCGCGCGAAGGTGTCCAGGACCTGCGCCGCCTCGTTCAGCCGCAGCAAGCCGTGGTCCACGAACACGCAGGTCAGCTGATCGCCGATGGCCCGGTGGATCAGCGCCGCGGCCACCGAGGAATCGACTCCGCCGGAGAGGCCGAGGATCACCTCCTCCCGGCCGACCTGGTCCTTGATGCGCTGGACGGCCTCGGCCACGTAGTCGGGCATGCTCCAGTCGCCGCGGCAGCCGCAGATCTCGTGCACGAAGCGATGCAGGAGCTTGGTCCCCTGCCGGGTGTGCGTCACCTCCGGATGAAACTGCACGCCGTAGAAGCGTCGCTGCTCGTCGGCCATGCCGGCGATCGGGCAAGCCTCGGTGGAGGCCATGACTCTGAACCCCGGAGGCAGTGCCGCCACCTTGTCGCCGTGGCTCATCCAGACCTTCAGCATGCCGTGCCCCTCGGGCGTACGGAAGTCCTCGATGCTCTCGAGCAGGCGCGTATGACCGCGCGCGCGCACCTCGGCATAGCCGAACTCGCGCACCGTCCCGGCCTCGACGCGCCCGCCCAGCTGCTGCGCCATCGTCTGCATGCCGTAGCAGATGCCCAGCACCGGCACGCCGGCCTCGAACACCGCCGCGGGCGCCTTGCCGGTGGATTCCTCGTAGGCCGACATGTGGCTGCCCGAAAGGATGATTCCGGCTGCGCCGAAACTGCGCACGAAGGCGTCGCCCACGTCGTGCGGGTGGATCTCGCAGTACACGCGAGCCTCCCGCACGCGGCGCGCGATGAGCTGGGTGTATTGGGCCCCGAAGTCGAGGATCAGGATCTTCTGGTGCAACCTACTCTACCCGGTAGTTGGGCGCTTCCTTGACGATCTGCACGTCGTGGACGTGGGATTCGCGCATCCCGGCAGCGGTGATTTCCACGAACTGGCTGCGGCTCCCCAGCTCGGCCACGGTGGCGCAGCCGGTGTAGCCCATGCTCGCGCGCACGCCGCCGAGGAGCTGCTGGATGACCCCCACGACGCTGCCCTTGTAGGGCACGCGGCCCTCCACCCCCTCGGGCACGAGCTTGTCCACGTTCATCTCGGAATCCTGGAAATAGCGGTCGGCGGCGCCCTTCTGCATCGCGCCCAGCGATCCCATGCCGCGGTAGGTCTTGTACGAGCGGCCCTGGTAGAGCTCGATCTCGCCCGGCGACTCCTCGGTGCCCGCGAACAGCGACCCGAGCATCACCGCTTGCGCGCCCGCGGCGAGCGCCTTGGCGACGTCGCCCGAGTAGCGCACGCCACCATCGGCGATGAGGGGAACGTCGAGCGGCGCGAGCGCCTCGGCGACGCTCTGGATGGCGCTGATCTGCGGAACGCCCACGCCGGCCACGATGCGCGTGGTGCAGATGGAGCCCGGCCCGATGCCGACCTTCACGCCGTCGGCGCCGTGGTCGACGAGCGCCCGCGCCCCGTCGCCGGTGCCGACGTTGCCGCCGATCACCTGGACTGCGGGATAGTGCCTCTTGATCCACCGCACCCGGTCGAGCACGCCTTGCGCGTGGCCGTGGGCGGTATCCACCACGAGCACGTCGGCGCCGGCCTCGACCAGTGCGGCCACGCGCTCCGCGGTGCCCTCGCCCACGCCGACCGCCGCGCCTACGCGCAGCTTGCCGTGCGCGTCCTTGCAGGCGTTGGGGTGCTCGGTGTCCTTCAGGATGTCCTTGACCGTCACGAGGCCGCGCAGGCCGAACTCATGATCCACGACCAGCACGCGCTCGAGCCGGTGGCGGTGCATGAGCTCTTTCGCCTCTTCCCGGCTCGCGCCCTCGCGCACGGTGACGAGCTTGCGCTGGGGCGTCATGATCGCTTTCACCGGCTGGTCGAGCTGCGTTTCGAAGCGAAGGTCGCGATTGGTGACGATGCCCACCACCTTGCCGCCCTTCACCACCGGAAATCCGGAGATGCGGTGCTCCCGCTGCAGCGCCATCACCTCGCGCACGCTCATCTCGGGGGACACCGTCATCGGGTCGCGCAGCACGCCGGACTCGAAGCGCTTGACCTTGGCCACTTCCGCCGCCTGGGCCGTCACCGGCAGGTTCTTGTGCACGATGCCGATGCCGCCTTCCTGGGCGAGGGCGATGGCGAGGCGCGCCTCGGTCACGGTGTCCATCGCGGCCGACACGAGCGGGATGTTGAGCTCCAGCGTGCGCGTCAGGCGGGTCTTCAGCGAGACTTCGCGGGGCAGGACGCGCGAGTGGGCGGGAAGGAGCAGGACATCGTCGAAGGTCAGCGCCTTCTGGATCACCCGCATGAGAATTCTTTCACGCAAAGCGGCATTATACGCGAGGGGTTTGACCCCTCCGCCGAAAGCCGATACTGTGCCGCGGATGATCAGAGCTCTGCTACTGGTGCTGGCCTGCGGGTTCTCGGCGGCGAGCCTGGCGCAGTACAAATGGACCGACAAGAGCGGCCGCGTGCAATACGGCGATACGCCGCCGCCGGGCGTGAACGCCACCCCGCTGCGCCCGGCCCCGGCGCCGGCCGCTGCGCCGGCGGCAAAGAAAGGCGCGGCCACGACGGCCGAGAAGGACGCCGAGTTCCGCAAGCGCCAGCTCGAGGCGGCCAAGGCGCGCGAGAAGGAGGCGCAGCTCGCGCAGGAGGCCGGCGCGAAGAAGGAAAACTGCGAGCGCGCCCGCGCCAGCGTGCGCAGCATCGAGGGCGGCCAGCGCATTTCGCGCACGGACGAAAAGGGCGAGCGCCACTTCCTCGACGAGGCCCAGACCGCCCAGGAGCTCGCCCGCGCGCGCCAGAGCGTGCAGAGCTGGTGCGGCTGAAGCGCTATCGCCCGCCGCGCGCGCGACGGCGGCGCGCCTCCTTCGGATCGAGTTTCAGGGGCCGGTAGAGCTCGACCCGGTCGCCGTGGCGCAGCACCTCGCCGGGGCCTACTTTCTTCCCGAACACCCCGAGCAGCAGCGCTTCGGGCCGCAGCTCCGCGTGCCGCGCCACGATTCCCGAGGCGCGCACGGCGTCCGCCGCGGTGGCACGCGCCGGAAGGGTGAGCACCACGCAGTCGGCCGCCTCGGGCCGCGCATAGACCACCTCAACCCGGATCCGTCCCATAGACCTCGTCGGCGCGACGCGTGAAGGCATCCACCATGGAGTCGGCGATGCGGTCGAACAGCCGCTGCAGTAGCGCCGCAAGCGGCCCGGAAAGCTCGTACTCGAGGGAGAATTCGACGCGGCAGGCATGCGGCGACAGCGCCTCGAAGCGCCATGCGCCCGCGAAGCGGCGGAACGGGCCGTGCACCAGGCGCAGCTCGATCGACGCCGGCGGGCGAAGCTCGTTCAGCGTGGTGAACGATTGCCGCAGCCCGCGCAGCCCGGCGGTGAGCGTCGCGCGAACGCTGCCCGGGCTGCGCTCGTGCACCGCCGCGCCCACGCACCAGGGCAGGAACCGGGGGTACGACTCGATGTCATCGACGAGCGCGAACATCGCCTGCGCGCTATGCGGCACGATCGCGGAGCGCGAGATCCGCCTCATCCACTAGAATCGGGCGCGCGCCCATGACCATCGTCGACAACCGCAAGGCGTTCCACGACTACTTCATCGAGGAGCGCTACGAGGCGGGCCTTGCGCTCGAAGGCTGGGAGGTGAAAGCCATCCGCGCCGGCCGCGCGCAGATCTCGGAGGCTTACGTGATGGTGCGCGGCGGAGAGCTCTATCTCATCGGCGCCCACGTCAGCCCCTTGCCCACCGCCTCGACGCATATCCATCCCGATCCCGTGCGCACCCGCAAGCTCCTGCTCCATGCCGAGGAAATCCGCCGCCTGGTCGGCAAGGTGGAACAGCGCGGCTACACGCTGGTGCCGCTCAACCTGCACTACGCCAAGGGCCGCATCAAGCTGGAGGTCGGCCTCGGGCGCGGCAAGCTCAAGCACGACAAGCGCGCGGACCTGCGCGAGCGCGAATGGAACCGCGAAAAGCAGCGCCTGCTACGCAACCGCTGATTTCTTGTCCGGCGGCGTCGGCTCCGCGAGCGCCATCCAGGTCGACACGACCGTATCGGGATTGAGCGAAAGGCTTTCGATCCCCTGCTCCATCAGCCAGTGGGCGAGGTCGGGATGATCGGAGGGGCCCTGCCCGCAGATCCCGACATACTTGCCGCGGCTGCGGCACGCGCGGATCGCCATCTCGAGCAGGACCTTCACCGCCGGGTCGCGCTCGTCGAAGCCCTCGGCGACCAGCCCCGAATCCCGGTCCAGCCCCAGGGTGAGCTGCGTGAGGTCGTTCGAGCCGATGGAGAACCCGTCGAACATCTCCAGGAACTGCTCGGCGAGGACCGCATTCGAGGGCAGCTCGCACATCATCACGATCTTGAGCCCGTTGCGCCCGCGCTCCAGGCCGTTCGCCTGCAACAGCCGCATCACCTCGCGGCCTTCGCCAAGCGTGCGCACGAAAGGCACCATGAGCTCCACATTGGTGAGGCCGAGCTCTTCGCGCACCTTGCGCAGGGCCGCGCATTCGAGCTCGAAGCATTCGCGGAAGCTCTCGGCAATGTAGCGCGAGGCGCCGCGAAAGCCGAGCATCGGGTTCTCCTCCTCGGGCTCGTAGCGCTCGCCGCCGAGGAGCTTGCGGTATTCGTTCGACTTGAAGTCCGACAGGCGGACGATCACCGGCTTGGGCCAGAAGGCGGCCGCGATGGTGGCAACGCCTTCCACCATCTTGTCGCGGAAGAACTCGCGCGGGCTGGCATAGCCGCGCGCCGCCGCCTCCACCTTCTGCTTCAGCTCGGCCGGCAGCTTGGCATATTCCAGGCAGGCGCGCGGGTGCACGCCGATCTCGTTGTTGATGATGAACTCCAGGCGCGCGAGGCCGACGCCGGCGTTGGGCAGCTGCGCGAATTCGAACGCGAGCTGCGGGTTGCCGACGTTCATCGTGATCTTCACCGGGATGCGCGGCATGTCGCCGCGGCTGCGGCTCGTCACCTCGAAGGGAATCAGCCCCTCGTACACGTTGCCGGTATCGCCCTCGGCGCACGACACGGTGACCGCCTGGCCCTCCTTCAGGCGCTCGGTGGCCTCGCCGCAGCCGACCACCGCCGGGATGCCGAGCTCGCGCGCGATGATGGCGGCGTGGCAGGTGCGGCCGCCGCGGTTCGTGACGATGGCGGCGGCGATCTTCATCACCGGCTCCCAGTTGGGGTCGGTCATGTCGGTGACCAGGATATCGCCCTCCTGCACCTTCGCCATGTGAGCGGCATCGGGCACCACGCGCACCGTGCCGCTGCCGATCTTGTGCCCGATGGCGCGGCCGGTGACCAGCACGCGCGAGCTGCCCTTGAGGGCAAAGCGCTCTTCCACGTCGCGCTTGCGCGACTTGACGGTTTCGGGCCGCGCCTGGAGCACGTAGAGCCGGCCGTCGGTGCCGTCCTTGCCCCACTCCACGTCCATCGGTCGCCCGTAGTGGCGCTCGATCGCCACGGCGGCGCGCGCCAGCTCGAGCACATCCGCGTCCGACAGCGAGAAGCGATGGCGCTCGGCCTCCGGCACCTCCACCACGCGGGTCGACTTGCCCGCCGCGGCGGCCGTCGCGAACACCATTTTCTGCAGCTTGGAGCCGAGGGCACGGCGCACGATCGCCGGCCGTCCTTTCTCGAGCATCGGCTTGTGAACATAGAATTCATCGGGGTTGACCGACCCCTGCACCACCATCTCGCCCAATCCGTAGGCCGCGGTGATGAACACGACGTCTCGAAAGCCCGATTCCGTATCCAGGGTGAACAGCACGCCGCTCGCGCCGAGATCCGAGCGGACCATTTGCTGCACCGCCGCCGAGAGCGCCACCGCGCCGTGGGCGAAGCCCTGGTGCGTGCGGTACGAAATGGCGCGGTCGTTGTAGAGCGAGGCGAACACGTGGCGGATGGCTTCCAGCACCTGGTCCGCGCCGCGGATGTTGAGGAAGGTCTCCTGCTGCCCCGCAAACGACGCCTCCGGCAGGTCCTCGGCCGTGGCCGAGGAACGCACGGCGAACGACGCCTCGCGGCCGGCCCGCTCCTCGAGCGTGCGGTAGTGCTCGCGAATCTCGCGCTCCAGGGCCGGCGGAAACCGGCCGGCGAGGACCCAGCCGCGGATCTCGGCGCCGCAGGCGGCGAGCGCGGTGACGTCCTTGGGATCCAGGCGCGCAAGGCGCCCGGCGATGCGCTGCTCGAGGCCGTTCTCGGCGAGAAACTCGCGAAACGCGGTCGCGGTGGTGGCGAACCCGCCCGGCACCCGGATTCCGGCGGCGGCCAGCGCGCCGATCATCTCGCCGAGGGAGGCGTTCTTGCCGCCGACCTCGTCCAGGTCCTTCAGCCGCAGGTTTTCAAGCCACGCAAGGCGCATTGCCATAGTATTTTAACGTCATGGGCCTCAAGCGCACCGTGTTCTTCGTGTCCGACGGCACCGGCATCACGGCGCAGATGCTGGGCCACAGCCTGCTGACCCAGTTCGAAGGCGTGCAGTTCAACCAGATCACGCTGCCCTTCGTCGACAGCCTGGAGCGCGCCGAGGAATGCCTCGCGCGCATCGCGACCGAGTCGGAAAACGGCCAACCCATCGTCTTCTCCACCCTGGTGAACCACGAGCTGCGCGCGGTGGTGCGGCGCTCGCAAGCCCTGTTCATCGACTTCTTCGAAAGCTTCATCGATCCGCTGGAGGCCGCCCTCGGCGTGCGCTCGAGCCACACCATCGGCCGCTCCCACAGCGCCATGGACAAGAAGGAGTATGCACAGCGCATGGAGGCGATCAACTTCGCCATGGCGCACGACGACGGCGCTTCGCATCGCGAGCTCGGCCAGGCCGACGTGATCCTGATCGGGGTGTCGCGCAGTGGCAAGACGCCGACCAGCCTATATCTCGCGCTGCAATTCGGCGTCAAGGCCGCCAACTATCCCCTGATCCCCGAGGACTTCCACCGCGGCAGGCTGCCCGAGACCCTCAAGCTGCACAAGACCCGCCTCTACGGCCTCACCATTGCGCCCGAGCGGCTGCACGAGATCCGGCGCGAGCGGCGCCCCGACAGCCGCTACGCCGACCTGGAGAACTGCCGCTACGAGGTCGACGAGGCCGAGAAGCTCATGCGCCGCGAGGGTATCCGCAGCATCAACTCCACGAGCAAGTCGATCGAGGAAATTGCCACGACGATCCTGCGGGAGCTGCGCATTCACCGGCAGGTGTACTAGCGGCGGAGGAACGCCTCGTAGAAGCAGATCGCGGCGGCCGCCGCCACGTTCAACGACTCAGCGCCGGGGTGCATGGGGATGCTCACCCGGCAGGCGGCGCGCGCCGCGAGGGCCGCGCTCACGCCCTGGCCCTCCGCACCGAAGATCCAGCCCAGGCGTGCCTCGAGCGGTGCCGCGCGCAGCGGCACACCGCCCGCGGGCACGGTACACAGCAGCCGGCCCTGGTAGCCGTCGAGCGCCGCCGCCAGATCCGCCACCTGCCGCAGCGCCAGCCGGAAGTGACCGCCCATCGCCGCGCGCAGCGCCTTGGGCGCCCACGGGTCGGCGCAGGCGCGGTCGAGCACCACCTCGCCGATTCCGAAGGCCGCGGCCGAGCGCAGGATTGCACCCACGTTGCTCGGGTCCTGGACGCCCTCGAGAAACGCGCACGGTGCCTGCGGCGCGGGCGGGCGCCGCGGAATGGCGAACTCCGCCGCGATTCCGGGCGGCTCGCCGGTGTCGGAGACGCCGGCGAAGGCGCCATCGCTCAGCACCACCGGGTCGCGCCCGGCAGCGAGCGACCGGATTTCGCGGCGCGCGAGACCGGACTCGCTCACCAGCAGCGCGAGCGGCTCGATGCCCGCCTGCAGCAGCTCGGCCACGAGGTGCGGCCCCTCGGCGAGGGCGCGGCCCTCGCGCCGGCGAAGCGCGCGGTCGCGGAGGAGCCGCGACCAGCGCTTGACGCGCGGGTTGTCGCGGGAGCGGATCACCGCGCGGGCTCCCGGCTGCGCATCACCACGCCCTTTTCGCCGAGCACGTCTTCGCGATAGAACCGGCTGAGCACGAGCAGCACCGCGGCGAGCGGCGTGGCGAACATGAAGCCCAGGGCGCCCAGCACCGAGCCGAAGAGGATTTGCATGATCACCGTGAACATCGGCGGCAGGTACACCATGCGGTGCTGGATGAGCGGCGTAATGACGTAGCCCTCGACGATCTGCACGGCGATATAGGCGGCGCTGACGTAAAACAGCGTCTCCACGCCCTGCGTGCCGGCGATGAGGGCCACGGGGATGAGCCCGAGGATCGGCCCCAGGTAAGGCACGAATCCGAGCAGCCCGACCAGCAGGCCGAGCGCTGCGGCGAGCGGGACATCGAGCGTCCAGAGCACGAGCCAGGTCGAGACGCCGATCACCACCATCGAGAGCAACTGGCCCACCAGCCACCAGCGCAGGACGAAGCCGAGCTCCTCGAGCGCATGGCGTACGCGCGGGCGCCACGCAGGCGGGAAGAGATCCGCCGTGCCGTGGACATAGAGGGCCGGGCGCGCCGCGGCAAACAGGCCGACGAAGAGCATGGTGAGGAGGTAATAGAACCAGTTGGTGAGCCCGCCCAGAAGCGCGCCCAGGGCGGCGAGCACGTCCTGCGGCGCGGTCTCCTCGCCGCCGTCGCGCACCTGGTCGAGGATCCATCGGCCCCAGAATCGCTGCTCCAGGTAGCCCTCGACGTCGGCCGCGATGCGCGGCACCTCCTCGCGCGCCCGTTGCGTCTGCTCCTCGACCGTGGGCGCAAGCAGCACGAACGCCGCGGCGAGCAGGCCGGCGAGAAGCACGAGGAGAACCGGGTAGCCGGCCCGCTCCGGGACGCGGGCGTAGCGCACGAGCAGGCCCGTAAGCGCGTGCAGCAGCACCGCGACGAGCAGCCCCCCGAACGTGGCGAGCACGATGTCGATGCTGAGCACGACCAGGGCGAGCGCGGCCGCGGCGAGCGCCACCACGGCCACGGCGCCGACGATGCGCCGCACGCTACGCGACCTGCCGGCGGCCCGCGCGCAGCTGCACGCGCGTGCGCGCGAGGATCCGGGTGACCAGGGCGGCGTGCGGGGCTGCCGCCTCGGCCGCGAGCACGTCCGCGTACTCGCGCTTGAGGCGTCGCTGCTCCGCATCGAAGCGCGCCAGGCGCGCCCTCGCGGCCGCCAGGCGCGAGCCGCCGCGCCCGCTGCCGGCAAGCCCGTAGCCGAGCGAAAGCTTGACCGCTTCGCAATACAGTCGATAGCTGCGCACGCGTAGCGGCCCGGCCAAGCGCCTCCAGGTTTGCACGAAGGCGCCGCCGTCGTGGAACACGCCGATGGCGTAGAAGCTGCGGCGGTGAATCTCGCAGGGGCCCCAGCGGCCCAGCACCTCCAGGTGCTCGGCCGTGGCGTAGCCCTTGTGCCGGTCGAAGCCGTATTGCGGATAGCGCTCGTGCAGCGCGCACATCTCCGCGTCGCGGGTCGTCTTCGCGAGAATCGAAGCCGCCGAAATCACCGGGTGGAGCGCGTCGCCGTCGACGACGGCCCGTGCCGGGCAGCCGAGGTCCGGACAGTGGTTGCCGTCTACCCAGACCTCGCCCGGCGGGACCTTGAGCCCGGCCACGGCGCGGCGCATGGCGAGCATCGAGGCATGGAAGATGTTGAGGCGATCGATTTCCTCGACGCTCGCCGAGGCAACGGCCCAGGCGACGGCGCGCTCGCGGATGCGCCGCGCGAGCAGCTCCCGGCGCTCCGGGGCGAGCAGCTTCGAGTCCGCCAGGCCGTGGATGCGTCGACTGCGATCCAGAATGACCGCCGCGGCGTGCACCGGCCCGGCGAGGGGACCGCGCCCCGCCTCGTCCACCCCGCACACCAGGACGCTATCCACTCCGTTGCTCCATGACCTCGAGGACCGCTTCGGCCGCCCGCTCGGCCGCATTCTGCCGCAGCAGCTCGTGGAACTCGCGAAAGCGCGCCACCTGCCGCTCGCGCGCGGCGCGATCGCGCCACAGGCTGGCGAGCGCGGCGGCCAGCGCCGCCGGCGTGGCCTCGTCCTGCAGCAGCTCCGGCACCAGGCGCTCGCCGGCGAGGACGTTGGGCATGCCGACGTAGGGCAGATACAGCATGGAGCGCATCAGCCG
>DATLGR010000306.1:0-2075 GCA_035540415.1 Burkholderiales bacterium
GCGCCGAAACGGGTTGCCGGCGCTCACGTGCATCACAACGAGCGGAGCGTCGGCCGGCACGCCCGCCGCACGCAGGCGCCGGTCCACCCCCGCTGCCGCACGCTCGTCAACCGGCATCGCCACCGGCGGATCCCCCGCGGCGGGCGGATCGACGCCGAGCGGCCGCAGGAGATCCCATTGGTTCTCGACAGAATGGCGCGGCGGCACCAGCGCGCGGCTCCAGGGGAGACGATCCGTGTACGCCCAGCCCCGCCCCGGGACGTCGTACCCGATCCGGCGTGGAGCGCCCGTGGCGCGCGCCAGCAGCGCGCTGCGCGGGCCGCCATGGAAGTCGATGACGAGGTCGAAGCGCTCGCGCCGCAGGCGCGCGGCCAGCGCCGCATCATAGAAGAAACGGCGGACTCCGCGCGGCCGCTCGGCGACGAGCACCCGATCGAGATGCGGGTTGTGCCGCACCACCGGTTCGGCCGCCCGCTCCACCAGATAGGTGAGATGCGCATCGGGATAGCGGCGCCTCAGCGCGGCGACGGCGGGGGTGGTGAAGACCACGTCGCCAATCAGGCGAAGCCGGATGACCAGAATCTTCATCGCGCGTGGGGCGGGCCGGCCGGTGTCCCTGCGAGCCCGTGCATGCTGCGGCGCGGGGGGCGGCTATCTCGCGGTGCCGCCTGCCGCGGCGGGGACAGACCTCAGGGCTCGATCGTCGCCTCGTCGATCAGCATCACCGGGATGTCGTCCTTGATCGGATACACGCGATGACACGTGCCGCACTTGAGCGCGGCGCCCTCCTTGACGAGCTCGACGGGCGTTTTGCACACCGGGCAGGCGAGGATTTCGAGCAGCTCAGGATCCACCGGCATATGCAGAGCCTATCACCGCCCGAGTCCCCCCGCCTTTCCTGAGCCCGGCCCGGCAACGCGCGCAACCGGATTAAGATCGTGGGCATGCGCACCGCCGTCGTTCTCGTCGTCCTCCTCTCGAGCACCAGTGCCCTGGGACAGCCGGCACCGGCGACGGCGGCGCGTTCCGCAGAGGCCTATTACGAATTCCTGCTCGCCCGCCGCCTCGAAGGCCAGGGCGACACCTCCGGCGCGCTCGACGCACTGAAGCGCGCGCTAGCGCTCGATCCGAAGGCCGGCGAGCTGTACGCCGAGCTCGCCGGGTTCTATGCGCGGCAGAACAAGGGGGACGAGGCGGTGGAAGCCGCCGAGCGGGCGCTGACGCTCGATCCCGACAACGTCGAGGCGCACCGCATGCTGGGCCTCGTCTACGCGGCGTGGAGCGATGGAGCCGTGCAGGCGCCGGCGGGGCGATCGCCAGCCGACCTGCGGGCGAAGGCCATTACGCACCTGTCGAAGATCCTCGAAACGCCGGCGGTGGCGACCGACCTCAATCTCCAGCTCACGCTTGCGAGGCTCCACCTGCGCGCGGGTGACGCGGCGCGCGCGGTGCCGATTCTCGAGAACATCGTGTCGCAGGCGCCGTTTGCGACCGAGCCGTACACGCTCCTGGCGGAGGCACGGGTGTCGCTGGGGCGCATCGATGCGGCCATCCAGGCGCTCGAGACCGCCGCGCAGCTCAATCCGCGGCACTATCTCTCGCTCGGCGATCTGTACGAAAAGGAGTCGCGCTGGGCGGACGCGGCAAGCGCGTACGAGCGGGCCATGGCCGCGCCGCGCAGTCCCGCGACGCGCGAACTGCGGCTCCGCTACGTGGCCGCGCTGCTGAACGCCGGCGGCAAGGAAAACGCCGGCAAGGCGCGCGACGTGCTGAAGGACTTTCTCATGACGGCGCCGCAGGACGCGCGCGGGTTGTACCTGCTGTCGACGACGCACCTGCGGCTGGGGGAGTACGGGGCGGCCGAGGACGTGGCGCGGAAGCTGGTTGCGCTCGACGCGACCAGCCTCTCCGGCATCGACGCCCTGTCTTCGGCGCTCATGGCGCGCCGCGAGTACCGCCAGGTCGTCGAGGTGCTCGCTCCGCTGGCCGCCGACGTGAAGACACGCGCCCGCGGCCGCGAATCGGATGCCGCCCTGCTGCTCACGCAGCTCGCCCATGCGCACACGCAGCTCGGC
>DATLGR010000307.1:0-5245 GCA_035540415.1 Burkholderiales bacterium
AAAAGGAGGCAATCTAGCGGATCAGCCCCAGATCAACCAGAAGAAGAATGCGAAACCGAACGGCAGCACGGCGCAATAGCTCGCGAGCGAGGCGAGCCGCCGGCGCTCCGTCGGGTCGATTTCGGCGTTGCGGTTCATGCGCCGGGCGCGCGCCCGGGCGGCGCGACGGATGAAGAAGTACTCCGCGGCCAGCAGGAACAGCCCCACCGCCGCGCCGATCAGCGCCCCTTCCAGTGCCACGCGCATCGATTCGTTCCCCCCGCGTGTAGGGTACCGGAAATCGGGCTGCGCTGTCCCTGACCTAGACTCCGAGGCCCTTCTCGGTCTGGGCAATGATCTCCGCGGCGGTCGCGCCGTCGTAGAACAGGCTGCCCTCCCGGGCCACCACCCGCATTCGGGTAGTGCTCGGGGTCAGGACCTCCAGCTCCACTTCGATCTCCCGCTTGCCCACCCGCGCGGTGATGCGCTCGCCGTTCTCGATCTGCTGGGTGGGGGCGGCCTTGATCCCCATGCGCTTCAAGGCGCCCAGGGACGCGGCGCGCACGCGCGGCAGCGAGGCCGTGAAGGTCCGGCTCGGCGTGCTGCTCACCTTGTGGTTGACGGCGGCGCTGCCGCCGATGCCCAGAGCGGCGAGCGAGAGCGTCTCGCACCCGGAGGCGAAGACGAGGGTGGCGAGGCAGGCGGCCGGGAAGAAGACGCGTGGCGCCGTCATGACTCCAGGGACCATACCGGGAGGCATCGGCGCGGCGCGCGCCAATAGTTAACACGTGCGTTCAACCCCCTGCCTGGGCGCCGGACACGGCGCCGACGACTGCGGCAGATGTCACGCGGTGCTTGCAAATCGAGTTGGCACGGAGGATCATGATCGGCGTGTAGCGTGCTGAAAGATAAGGGACCTAGAAGCCCCAATGCATACCACGCTGGTGATCAATCCCAAGGGCGGCTCCGGCAAGACGACGGTGACGCTCAACCTGGCCAGTTACTTTGCCGCGGCGAGCGTGCCGACGGCGGTCATGGACTATGACCCGCAGGGCTCGAGCCTGAACTGGATCCGGCTGCGCCCGCAGCACGCGCCGCGGATCCACGCCGCCAACGCGGCGCGACCGAAGGGCGGCCAGCTCCGCAGCCTCGCGATGCACGTTCCGCCCGAGACCCACCGCCTCATCATCGACGCACCCGCCGGCGCTACCGGCACCGTGCTGCAGGAGATGCTCGATCGCGCGCACTGCCTCGTGGTGCCTGTGCCGCCTTCGGCCATCGACCTGCATGCCACCGCGAACTTCATTCGCGACGTGCTGCGCTCCGGGCGCACGCGCGAGCGCGCCCTGCCGGTGGCCATCGTCGCGAACAAGGTGCGCCGCTCGATGCCGCGCTACCAGCCGCTCGAGTGGTTCCTCGAGACGCTCCAGCTCCAGCTCACCGCGCGGCTGGTGGACTCGGACGTGTTCGTGAAGGCCGCCGAGGCCGGCATCGGCATCTTCGAGATGGACCCGACCATCGCCATCGCCGAGCAGAGGCAGTTCCTGCCGCTCGCCGAATGGGTCGAGAACCAGGGCCGCGCGCCCGCCCCGCGCGAAGGCAACGTGGTCGAGCTGCCGCGCAGCCTTTGGGCGTAGTCAGCGCGGCTGGTCGAGCCCGGCGGCGCGCTCGACGCGCTTGACGATGCTGAAGAAGTCCTCGCCGGCGTAAGGCTCGCGCGCCATCGCGCGGTAGGTCTCGAGGAGCTGGCGCGCGAGCGGCGCCGGCACGCCGGCTTCCTCGGCGGCGCCCACCACGAGCTCCATGTCCTTGACCATCATCGCGCTGGTGAATGCGGGCGTGAAATCGCGCCGCCGGAGCGGCTCGAGCTTGTACTTGAGCAGCGGCGAAGCGACCGCGCTCTCGGCGACCAGGTCGAGCAGCGCGTTCCAGTCGAGCCCGCCCTTGCGCCCGAGCGCGAGGCCCTCGGCCACCATGCCGGCGCTGACGGCGACCATCAGGTTCACCGCGAGCTTCGCGTAGCGCGCCTCTTCCCCTTCCCCGAGCCAGAGCTGCGCCCGGCTATAGGCGCGCATCGCCGCCTGCGCGCGCTCGAACGCGCCGCGCGGCCCGGAAACGAAGGTGGTCAGGGTGCCGGCTTCGGCGAGCGCGGTGCTGCCGGAAACGGGGGCGCGCAAGTACTCCACGCCGCCCGGGCGCAGCGCGGCGGCGAGCTGCGCCGAGGCGCGCGGGCCGACCGTCGAGGTCTCGACTAGCACCGTGCCGGCCCGCAATCGCGCGAGCGGCGCGGCGAGCCCGAGAAGCGCCGCCTCGCTGGGCAGCGAGCTGAACACGAGCCCGGCGCCGGCGAGCGCCTCGGCGGCATCCGCGGCGGGCGCGATGCCGCGCGCCCGCGCGAGCTCCGCGCGCGCCGGATTGACGTCGAAGCCCCGCACCGTCCAGCCGGCCGCCGCGAGCCGCGCCGCCATCGGCAGGCCGATCAGGCCCAAACCCATCCAAGCCACATTCTTTTCAGACATGGGCGAAGGATGGCCCAGGCCTGCCGCACGCGGCAAGGGTCCGCCGCAAGGGACTGCGCCCCTTGGCATCGAGGACGACTGGAGCCGGCGTCCCGGTGAAATCACCCCGGGATAGGCCTATCGCTTCAGGCCCGAAGGTGGCGCCGCGCCGCCCGCGGCCCTAGCGTCTCGGGCATGAGTCGCCGGAGCCCACGCAGGCCGCAGCGCCGGGCCCCGCGGCGGACCGACCGCTTCAACCGCTTTAGCCGCTTCAGCGTGCGCCGGCACGAAACGCAGGCGCGCCAGCGGCTGCGCCGCTTCCGGCAGGGGTCCATGCTCGCGGTCGCGATCACCGCGCTGCTGCTGCTCCTCGTGGGTGGCGACGACACGGCGGCGCAGCCGCTGGTGGGCGAGCCGCCCCTGCCCGACGCGGCGGCCGGGCTGGAGGAGGCCGCCGGCACCATCCGCGAGCTGATGCTCGGCTTCTACGCCTTCCTGCCGAAGCTCGGCATCGCGCTGTTCCTGCTGCTGGTCGCGGCGGGCGCCTCGATGATCCTGCGCTGGTCGGTGCGCCGCGCCCTCGGCCACTGGGAGCGCAGCGACGCCTTCATCGCCTTGGGGCGCATCGCGATCTATCTGCTGGCAATCGCCGCGGCGCTGAGCGTGATGGCGGGCGACGCGCGCGCCCTGCTCGGCTCGGTCGGCCTCGTGGGGCTGGCGCTCTCCTGGGCGCTGCAGACCCCGATCGAGAGCTTCACCGGCTGGCTCATCAACAGCTCGCGCGGCTACTACCGCGTCGGCGACCGCATCGAGGTCGGCGAGGTGTTCGGCGACGTGTACCGCATCGACGTCCTCACCACCACGGTGTGGGAAGCCGGCGGGCCGGGCAAGCCGGTGGCCGGCGCGCAGGCCACCGGGGCCATGATCACCTTCCCGAACTGGGAAGTGCTGCGCTCGAACATCATCAATTACACGCGGCAGTTTCCCTACGTGTGGGACGAGGTAACCCTCAGCGTCGCGAACGAGAGCGACCTGCGCTACGCCTCCGGCGTGCTCGTGCGCCGCGCGCGCGAGATCCTGGGCGACGCGATGAGCCGCCGCGCCGAGGAGTACCAGCAGCTTCTCGCGCGCGCGCGGCTCGCCTTCGACATCCGCGAGGAGCCGAGCGCCTTCCTGTCGCTCGAGGAGGCGTGGACCAACATCACGGTGCGCTACCTCGTGCACGCCCGCGAGCGGCGCCGCTGGTCGACCGAGCTCCTCCTCGCCCTCACCGAGGAGACCCAGAAGCCGGAGCACGCCGGGCGTATCTTCGGCGCCTATCCGCGCACCCAGGTGGAGCTGCGCCGCGGATGGAGCACCGGAGCGCCGCTCGAAACGTGAACCGGCTCATCGAGCCGATCGCGAGCTTTCCGGGCGGCTGGCGCCGACCTCGCGCTGAAACGAGATCCAGTGGGTGATCCGGCCCTTGGCATCGCGCACCGGCGACACGCGCCATTCGAGGCGAAAGGCGCTGCCGTCCTTGCGGTAGTTCACCACGCGGCCGGCGAAGCGTCGACCGGCGCCGAGGCACCCGCGCAGCTCGTCGAGCACACGGCGCTCGGTGCCCGCGCCCTGCAGCATGCGCGGCGTATTGCCGAGCGCCTCCTGCGCCGAGTAACCCGTCATCCGCTCGAAGGCACGGTTGACATAGACGATGGTCGGGCCGGGCGGGTCGAGATTTGCGGTGGTGATGACCACCGCATCGAAGGCATCGTCCAGCGCGCTCATCAAGAGCTCGCCGCCCAGCGGCGGCGGCACCGCACCCCGCGTCATATCAGGCCTCTGCTCCATAGCCTGCGCGCAATCCGGCACCGGCGCGACCCTTTTCGTACGGCGCATACAATCAGCGCATGTGCGGCCGCTACGCGCTTCACGCCAGCCCTGAGGTGATCGCCCTGCAGTTCGGCCTGGCCGAGCCGCCGGCGTTGCAGCCGAGCTACAACATCTGCCCCGGCACCGAGCTGCTGGTGGTGCGGGCCGAGCGCGACGGTCGGCGCAGCGCCGAGCCGCGCCGCTGGGGGCTGGTGCCGGCCTGGGCCAAGGATCCGGCCATCGGCCACAAGCTCGCCAACGCGCGCGGCGAAACGGTGGCGGAGAAGCCGGCGTTCCGCTCGGCGTTCCGCTTTTCGCGCTGCCTCGTGCCGGCGAGCGGCTTCTACGAGTGGAAAACCGTCGCCGGGCGCAAGCTGCCCTACTACATCCGTCCCGCCGACGAGCAGCTCTTCGCGCTCGCTGGCCTGTGCGAGCGCTGGCAGGGACCGCAAGGCGAGCTGCGCACCGTAAGCCTCATCACCACCGAGCCGAACGCCCTCATGGCCGACATCCACGACCGCATGCCGGTGCTGGTGCCGCCTGAGCGCTATGCCGAGTGGCTCGACCCGCACAACCGCGACGGCGCCCGGCTGCAGGCCTTCCTCGCGCCCTACCCGCCCGAGCGCATGCGCGCGCATCCGGTCTCGACGCGGGTCAACCGCCCGCAGCACGACGATGCCGCGCTGATCGAGCCGGTCTAGTTGACAGTTCTCGATCGTTTGTTCATTGAAGGCCGTTAAGCGAAGCTGATGTCCTCACTCGCCGGGGCGGTGATACCTTGCAAGGCTTGGACAACGGGGACCCCGCCGGCCGTCTCATCCAGATGGCCAACGCCTACCGCCTGTCGCGCGCCCTGTACGTGGCGGCCGAGCTGGCGCTGGCCGACCATCTCGCCGCCGGCCCGCGCAGCGCCGAGG